>NZ_CAXAOQ010000030.1:0-93721 GCF_963970575.1 Pseudomonas sp. EA_65y_Pfl2_P74 | reverse complement strand
CTGGCGTAGGTGCATAGAGTTCGGAGGCAGCGGAGACTGGGAAAAATTGGAGAAAGCTCTGCGCGATGAGGTGCATCATCAGGCGCAGAGCCTGGAGTAGATTTGTGGGGATCCCTCAGGGACAGACTGCGTTTTCGGAGCACTTCCCAAACGTGGTTCGTCCCATTTACCACTCCTAGCGAGTTGTCAGCTTCGTTGGCACCTCTATCGAATCAAACAAGTAAACATCTTCAACCGAGCACTCTGGATATATCCATTTCTCCCAGTTCGCAACAACCCACTCCCTCGAAATTCCGTGTTCACCCGATGCGCAGCTTTCCAATGGCAAATGCACCAGTACTAACCCTGATTTATTCCCGGAAGCCACTACCAGAGAATGGCCAAAATTTTCGTCTGGTATATCGACCACCATGAAGTCCACAATCGCTTCGTACGGCCAACTGGCGGGCACCCGAAAAACCTGCCCCCTGACAATAACGGGATCTAAGCATTCGACGAGTTTGATACTATTCATCACTTCATCCTCAAATCATGTTTACCCGAGTCATCTTTGGATTTAGGAATAGGTGTCAAATCAAACTTAACCTCTCCTTGATGTTTCCCTCGGCTATTCACCTGTTCCAACCTACCGTGCTGACTGTCAACTGCGTAAAAATATCCATCGGATCCGGCATAAACATCTCTGCCATTCAATTTCGTCAGGAAACTGTCCTTAGGCCAACCCAAGGAATCGGCTAACTCCCTTGCTCTGGTTTTTACAATCGCCACCCGTTCACCCGAAGGGAGGGTAACCAAAGACTTCTCAAATTCCGACGCAGACTGCCCCCACGGCAGGCTATAAACGTTCCCTAACGACGGATTTTCTACGATAGGCGTTGTGTACGTACCGTCTCCCGTCTCAACGACCGGGCTCCCGCCCGTGTCGGTGGGCAAAGAGGGTTGCGTCACGAAACCGCCAACGCTTACAGGATGCAGAGTGTCATTATCTACGGCTGGATTCGTCAATACTCCATATTTTGGGTCCAGTAACGTGACCGGAAAGGTCGTACCCAGCATCAAGGCCCACAGTTCAGCCGAAATGGATAACTGCTGAGATCCGCTATAACCCGCCTCACCGGCAGACGCGACTAACGCATTAACTGCATCTCGTGTGTTCTCCTGATTTTTTGTTCCAGCGGCAGACGAAAGAAGCATTGCCCCTAAAGCTGCAATTGCACCGCCAGCCAAAGCTAAAGGCACGAAATTCAATCTTTCTGGATGAGGATCTTGCAAGCGTCTGAGCAGAACTAGCATGCCGAGAGCCTTGTCAGGATCGCTACCGGCAATTTGAGTAATGCGCTCTATCAACGCTTGAGTTTCGGGACTGGTGTCACCGTTCGTCATGTTTTTGATTGCAGCATTGACTGCAACCCCTCGATCCCCCTCATTTTTACTATTTAACTGCCTTACAAAAACACGAAGAAGTGTGACCTGATCAGCAACCTCAAAACCCCGACCGCTTAAAATATTCACGGCACCAAAGAGCAGATCAGTTAGTGAGTTCAATGCCTCAAGACTATTCTCCCCATACTTCTCGACGTTCATTTTCCATTTTTGAAGCGTTTGTTTCGGGTTCAGTACCGCCTTGACAGAGGAACTGCTCACATACAAATCAGTACGGTGTTCCTCATCTCGAGTGACTTCGTAAGCCTGATTCAGATCTCGATTTAGACCGAGCGTTGAGTCCTGCCCCGTATTTTTATCATTACGCACTGTGATAGCGCCGGCACCCACAGTTGCCCGGAGTATTTGCTCGCGATCCTTTTCGTAATTGTAACCCTCAACCGCCCAACTGTTACTCCCCGGGCCTTCCATGCCTTTGTTAGGCTTATCTGCCTGAGAACCGCTACTGGAGCCATAGCTTCCACTTACATTCAGATAATAACCGTGTTCATTATCCTTACCAGTGATATTACGGAACCCCAGCGTGTCAGTATCTAACTTCAGATTCCCGTTATCCGCGGACAAGACTGCCCCATCGATTTGGGTATGCTTCTCGGTGCGTATATCCACCTTGCTCTTGCCGCTGATTACAGTTTGATTTTCAACCCAATTAGTCTGACCTGTCGTTTGCCCGAAACCTACCGAACCGCTTGCTCCGTAGAAGGAACCGGTAATACTAAGATCGAACTCCTTCCCACTTACCTTTCCAGTATTAGGCACAGAGGTGACCGTCAGATCACGACCGACCTCACCAATTACTTCATCTGCGCGAAGTGTGGCGCCGGCAATAGTAGTATCACGGCCACTTTCAAAATTCAGACTATTCCCAGCGTATAAATAGGCTTCTTGTTGATGGACACCATCGCGCTTTTGATTTCCTGCTCCGTAACTCGCACTGCCGTAGATTCCGAAGCCATCCTTCCCCGCGATCAGTCCTCCCTCGGCACCCCAGTTCCGGCGGACATTCTCGCTACTGGATACATTCTGAGCAGATACGACTTTAAGATCGTTAGCGGCCTTGAGTGTGATATTCCGGTCGGCGCTAACCTCAGCACCGACTAGAGTAAGGTCATTTTTGGCATCCAGTTTGACGCTGCCCCCTGCGTTAAGGCGGGTAACCGTGGACGCCCCCTGACTCGACTCGTCCTTAGCTCCTGCATTACTGACTCCCACACCAATTTTAAACCCGCCGGTCGTTCCGCCCTTGACGCCGCCCTTGCTCTGCGTATTACTGCCGTCAGTACTATCATTGCCATGCGCAACATCAAACGTGATATTGCGCCCAGTAACATTAATATCGCGACCTGCGTCGAACTGGCTGCCTCTCACATTCACGTCGTTGCCCGCTTCAAGAACAATGTCGTTGCCCGCGTCAAGATTGGATGGACGCTTCGTCAGTGAAGTTTGTGTATGAGTTTGGCTAGTGCTTGATGCCCCCAGATGCCCATCAAACTTCGGACCGCTGAAAAAATTATCCAGAGTATCGACACTTTTTAGAACACTTGAACCTTTGCTGACCCCGCCTTCACCTTTACCGGTACCTTTAAGCCCGTCAATCGTATTGCCGATATTATAAGCAACGGTTGTTGTGGTACCGTTTCGTTTTATGCTGTTTTGACGGGTAACTTCATTAGTTTCATCTGCCGCTTCAACATTGATATCTCGGCCGGCTTTCAGCCTGATATCGTTGTCCGCCAGCAGGTCAGACCCTTGCTGATTGATATCACGATCTGCATTGATTTTTACATCATGCCCCGCTTTTATATAGCTACCTGCTGCAGTTCTAGCCGTGCTATTGATACCTTCCTTGATCGTTTCATCACCCACAAATGTGGTAAAGCCATTACTATCAATATTCTGCTTAATACCGTAACTGTTATTCGTTTCCCAACTGTTACTACGTTGTTGATTTGCTCCCGCAAGAATATTCACATCACGACCAGCATCCAGCGATGCGTTTCGTTCGGCGTTGATTCCACTACCAATGATATTAATATCTCGTGCGGACTTCAGGCTCACATCGCGACCTGCATTGACTTGGCTACCAACACTCGTGGAAGTCGCAACTTCGCGCCCACCTTTGTGTGACGCAATCGCGGTTATATCAGCGCCGGCGCCAGGCGTACCGGCAAAGAGACCAATAGTGTCCTTAAGGGACAAGCCGATCTTTTTCTTGAATGCTTCTGCACGACTGTAGGCCTCATCCTCACCCGCCGCGAGACTGATATCGCCTGATTTATCAATCAATCCAGCATGCAGTTCGGCGTCGTTTTCAGCATTGACTACGCTGGCATTCATTCGCACATCGTGACCGGCCACGACCACTACGTCGTGCCCGGCCCCAATGGAACTTCCAATCTGAGTCACGTTTGTCTTGAGTTGACTGCTTCCGCTTTTCGACATACCAAACAACCCGGTTTTTGTCTTTTTGCTGTAAGCACCGCTTTCCTCGATCCCGGCAAGCATCGCCACATCGTTGCTTGCACCAACGACCAGATCATTACCTGCCTTGAGTTGGCTGCCAATGATCGTTACGTTACGCCCCCCATTCAAACCGACACTACCATCCTCTTCTTTGGTGGTATTAACTGTCAGATTTCGCCCTGCATCGATCACCGAGGCAACGTTCTCGCTCTCATAACTTTCTGTCGTGGTGGTTTTGCTGCGCCCGAACGAGCCCTTTTTCTTCTTGTAGTAATAAGAAGAACTTTCATCTTTGGCCGAGGCAACGGTGATGTCCTGAGCCGCATCGAGACTGACATCTTCCTTAGCCTTGATCCGACTGGCGATGATGCCCAGATCGTTACCCGCGTTCAGCGCGATATCGCGACCGGCGTTCAATACCGACGACTGTTGCGTGATGCTGTGAGTTTCGTTCGCGCGCTTCTTGCTGCGCGAGACGTAGTCACTCTCGTCGGCGGCCGAAGTAATCACAATGTCATGGCCTGAATCGACGCTGAGATCGCGCTTGGCATCCAGCCGACTGGCCACAACCGCCACGTCACGATCAGCCGTAATCGACAAATCCCGCCCGGACGTCACTTCAGCGCCGTGCTGCGTAATAGTCTGATTGAGGTAACTGCCGCCACGAGCATCGGTGCTGCGATTCTGAACCGAGGTGATATTCACATCGCGACCAGCATCAAGCGTCATGTCCCGACCGCTTTGCAGCACGCCGCCGATGTTGTTGATGTCCCGCCCGGCGTTCATCGTCAGATCATTGGCCGCTTCGATCCGTGCAGCGTTGTCCAGGTAGTCGCGGTGCAACAGGTTGCCGCGACCGGCCAGGTCGAAGCCGGTCACGTCGCGCTGGTTGATCACGCTGCCGTTGGTAGCGGTCAGGCTGACATCCTTGCCCGAGATGATGCCGCCGGACTTGTTGATGATGTCGTTGCCGGCCTTGAGCGTCAGGCGTTCACCGGCTTCGATCAGTCCGGTGTTGGTGAGGTTATTGCCAGCCTCGGCCGAAAGGTTATTGGAGGCTCGTAGCGTGCCGGCGTTATCGAGGTTGCCGCCGGCGATCAGAGTGACATCACCGCCCTGAATCAACGCCCCGTTTGGCGCCAAACGATTATTCGCCTGCGCCAGATACAGCACGGGCACCAGCACTTTTTCGCCGTTCACTTCGTGCTCTTCGAGCCAGACGATGTCGTGGGTCAACGCCGCCACTTGTTGCGCGGTCAGGGTGACGCCCATCGAGAGGTTGAGCTGATCCTTGCTGGCGATGGCGTTGTTCATCAGATACTTGAACATCGCCTGGTCGGAGGTTTGACCGTCGATGAAGCGTTGGCCGGTGCGCTCTACGACCGCCTGCTGGATCATCCGTTGTTCGAAGAAGCCGTCGCCCAGTCGCTTGGCGCTGTTGTCCGGGTCGTAGCCGAGTTTTTGCAGCAGGTAATCCGAGCTCTCGAACTTCTTGAGGTCAGTGAGTACCGGGTTGGTTTCGATCAGGTATTTGTGCGGGTTGGAGCGCACGCTTGTATCGGGCAGGCCCTGTACTCGAGGCACATTGAAAGAAACGTTGCCACGATTGGGCAGTTGCACGCCGACTGGCCCGTCAGTGGCAGTGGTGCCGACGTTGAATTGGGCGGTTTTGTCGTTGAGGTTCACCGATGCGCCACTGGCAAGCGCCAGATCGCGCTTTTTCACCGAGACTGGGTCATTGGCGTCAAACTGGAAGTCGGCCGCCTGACGGACCGGCATGCCGTCCGAACGTTGGGCGGTAGTGCCGGAAATGGAGCCGACGGTCCATGTCGGGGCTGGCGCAGTGACTTGTTCGCTACCACCTTTTCCGCTGAGTCGGAACATGCCGTTGTCACCCACCGGCAGACTGAAGCCGGGTAATGTCAGCGGGTTGACCTGTTGCTGGGCGAGGTCGGGTGGCAGTTGGCTGTTGAGGCTGATTACGGTGGTTTTACCAGTACCGCTCGCGTCAGTATCAGCGCTTCGAGAGGTGCCGGGTGCGCCCGCGCTGTAGGCTTTTTCAACGCCGTTACTGATCTTGTTGGTGGCGTTGATGGTGACGTTTCCGGCGGCCTGAATGATGGCCGAGGCGAAGCCTGAAGGGGCGGAAGTGACTATTTTTTCATCGAAGGCTGCATTTTTTATGAAGTCAGGAGCTTCGGTTCGGATACCGTTCGAATACAACGAGTCGCCGAAACTAACCGCCTTGTACCGAGGGCCAGTGTAGCTTCCCAGATACAGTACAACGGGCCCGATTATTTGATAGTAATCGTTCTCATTCTTTGATCCCTGCTTCACTTCCCGAGAAGTTACTCTCGAATCAACCTCGTTAGCATTCCAGAAACGTATATTCTTGTTGTAATCAGCGTCGTTTTGCATGTTGTACATGGCGATTTCACGCCACTGGTTAAGTGATTGACCCGCTGCGATATATCGACGAGATACATAATCGCCTGTGGCAGTACCTGAGTTTTCGAAGTTGGCTACGTCGACCCTAATATTTCCAGAAGCGGCAACGGAAGAGTTCGAGTTCAGAAATGAGCCACCGAACAGATCAAGATTTGTCCCGGAAGTAATTGAGGCAGCCTTGGAACTCTCCCCATCAAGAATACTTACTCTGAATTTTTGCTCCCATACCAATTGCTTTGCAGGCCCTCGGTTACCCAGTAGGTCAACCCAGTTAGCAGGAAGTTGATCGCACGACAAGCAACGCACCCCAATATCCGCCGAATACATCTCGGACACGGTCTTGAACTGATCCCTACGGTTAACAATCGAGTCCGCCTTGATCGAGAAGTCGCTGGTGCTCTCCATCGTCCCGGAAAGGTTCTCCACCGACGCCGCGCGATTACCTGCATCGTCCCGCGCGATATCGATCCCGCCCAAACTGTAAACATCAGACTTTTTGTTGTTGAAACTCCACACTCGAAGCTTCATATCGCCGCCACTGAACAGAAACCCGCCCTGATCGTTCAACAATGACGACGCTGTCAGCTTCACACCCGCGCCGCCCGCTAGGGTGCCATAGTTGTTAATGGCGCTGGCATTGAGGCTCAGGACATTGGCGGCAGTCAGCCGCCCATAGTTGTTCACAACCGCCAACCCACCCCGCGCGCCAACGGTCGTGTTGCCGCTAGCCGCGATACTCCCGGCGCTGCCAATGTTGAGGGTGGAAGCATCCAGTTGCATGTCACCCAGGCTGCTCACTCGGCCATTGCCGCCGTATGCGCCACCGATCTGGAAGTCCATGCTGCCATCACTGGCGATCAAACCATCGTTTGTCCAGTTACCACCGCGCGCCATCAACTGATTCGAAGCCAGCAATTGCCCGCTCGCGGTCTGCACGAAATTACCGACGTTGACCGTCAGGCGCCCGGCCTGAATCACGCTGCTGTTGGTCCAGCTGTCGGCGTTGAGCGTCAGGCCGCCACGGGTCACCAGTGAGCCGCCGGCGTTCATGACGTTGGCCGTCGAGATGCCGAACTCACCTAGGCCGACATGCGTCACCGTACCGCCGGCATTGAGGAAGCTTGGTGCGGCGAGGGTGAAATCGGTGTTGGCGGTTTCCACCAGACCGTTACGGTTATCGAACTGGCTGCCGATCTGGAAACTGGTTTTGCCGCTGGTGCCCAAGGCACGCAGTTTGCCGCTCTGGTTATCGAGATTAGCGGCGCGAATCCCCAGAGTGCTTGCGCTTTCGATCAGGCCGCTACGGTTTGTAAGGTTGCCGTTAACGCCCAACTCGATGGCGCTGCCGCTGACCTGTCCGGCGTTGTTGTTCATCGAACCGGCGTCGACTTTCACCAAGCCTTTGGCATAGATCCCGCCGCCGCTGTTATCAAGTGCATTGCCGCCGGCATTCAGCAGAATGTTGCCGCTGTTGGCGGCGATACGCCCGCCGTCGCTGTAGATACCACCGAGTGCGCGCAGGTCGAGGCGGCTGCCTTCGATCTTGCCGCCCTGGCCGTTGCGCAACACGCCGGTCAGACGGGTTTGCAGCAAACCCTTGAAGCTTGAGAGCACACCGCCACGGCTTTCGAGGCTGGCGGCGGTGAGGGTCAGATCGCCGTTCTGGGCGATGATCTTGCCGCCTTGGTTGTCGATGGCGCCGCTGCCCGCATTCACGGTCAGTGCAGTCATGCTTTGCACGGCACCTTTGCCGTTATTCAGCGCGGCAGCGGTGAGGTTCACCCCGGCATCGCGGCTGGAGATCAGGCCATCGGTATTGTTGTACAGCGTGCCGCCAGCGGTGAGATCCAGTTGGTCTTTGGCCGACACGGTGCCGCTTTGGCTGTTGTTCAGATCACCGCTGGTGAGCAGGCTCAGCAGGGTTCGGCTGATCAATTGTCCGCCGCGGTTGTCGACGCTGGCGGAGCGTTTAATCAGCAGTGGGCCGTTGCTACCAAGCGCACCATTGACGTTGGTCAGGGCACCAAGCAGATCGAGGCTGACGCTGTCATCGCCAACGAGGCTGCCATGGCTGTTGTTCAGTTGTGTGCCGGTGAAGGTCAGGGCTTTTTTCGCGGTGATTCTGCCGCCGCTGTTGTCTAGCGTTGCAGCGCGGACGTCCAGCGTGTCAGCGCTCTCGATCAAGCCGCCGGAAGCATTGCTGAGCGCGCCGCCGGTCAGGGTCAGCGTCTGCTTGCCGCCACTGCTGACGGTGCCATTGCTGTTATCGAGGCTCGCGGCGTTGATGCTCACTTCGCCCTTCGCGCCTACGCCACCGTTGCTGTGGTTGGTCAGCGCACCACTGAGGTCGATGCTGGTGTTGCCGAGCAGGCTGGAAACACTGCCTTGCTGACTGTTGTCGAGATTGCCGCCAGTGATGCTCACGCCATTCCAGCCGGAGAGCAGACCGCTCTGGTTTTTCAGATCCGCCGCAGTAATGGTCAGTTGATCGTTGCTGATCAGGTTGCCGCCACGGTTGTCCAGGCTGCTGCCTTTCAGACTGAAGCTGTTGACGCTGGAAATCTCGCCGTTCTGGTTATTCAGGTCACGCAGGTGGGCAATGCTCAGTAAACCCTTGCTGCTGATCAGGCCGTCCTGGTTATTCAGATCCTGTGCGGTGGCGCCCAGATCGATCGCGACGCCCGCAACACCCACCAGCGTGCCGCCCTGATTATTCAGGCCGGTGCTGTTGAGGTTCAGCTGTTGCGCGGCCTTGATGCTGCCCTTGTTCTGGTTGTTCAGCAGGCCATCGACCTTAACGTCGATATCGCTGTCACTGAGCAAAACACCTTCGCCACTGTTGTCCAGACTCGCCGCGCGAATCTGCAGCGCCGCGGCAGCGATCTTGCCTTTGATCGAGGTCAGCGCGTTGTCGATCTGCAGGGTGAGTTTCTGATTGCTCAGCAGTTGTCCGCCGCTGTTATCCAGCGACTTGGCGAGCAGCTCAAAAGCCTGCTCGCTGGAAATCTCGCCGCCACGGTTGTTCACGTCAGCCAGATTCTTCAACAGCAACTGACCCGGCGCACTGATGACGCCGCCTTGGTTGTTCAAAACGCCGCCGTTCAGATCGACGCTGACATCAGCATTACTGCTGAACAGCTTGCCGCCCTGTTGATCGAGGCCACGAACATTGGCAATCAGTGCGTTGCCCGCACCGATGCTGCCGTTGGTATTGGTCACCTGCCCGGCTGTCACTTGCAGTTGGTCGCCGGCGTAGATCGTTGCCTGACTGTTGTTGAGGTCACCGGTGGTGAGGGTCAGTTTTGTTTTACTGCTGATCGTGCCTTGTTGCTGGTTATCCAGCGCACTGCTGTTGATCGTCAGATCGGAGTCAGTGAGCAGTTTGCCGCCGCGGTTGCGAATGGCGCCGCGAGTATCGACGGTGAGCGCTTTGGCGCTGGAGACGGTGCCGCCATTGTTGTTGAGGCTATCGGCGTTGATCGCCAGAGCCCCTTCGCTGACGACACTGCCCTGCACGTTGTTCAGGTCCGCAGAGAGGTTGATTGCGAGATCTTTCTGGCCGGTCAGACGTCCGCTGTTTTCCAGGGTCTTGCCCGTCAGGGTCAGGCCGCTGTCACCGGACAGCAGCCCCTTGTTGCGGTTGATGACTTCATTAACAGTCAGCGCCAGATTGCCGCCGGCGAGCATGTAGCCGCTGTCGCTGTTGTCGAGCCAGGCGCCGATGAGGCTCACATCAGCCTTGCTCGACAGTTCGCCGCTGCGGTTGTCGACGCGGTCGACGGTGAGGTTCAGCGCTTTTGTCGCGCCCACCAGACCTTCCTGACGATTATCCAGAGACGCCGCTTTGAGCGTCAGGCCGTTGTCGGCAATGACCACGCCGTCCTGATTATCGAACAGACCGGTGACGCTGAAGTCAACGTCGCCGCGACCACGGATTTCGCCATGGGTATTGTCCAGGCTGGCGCTGCGCGCTTCGATGCCCGCTGAGGCGATCACGCCTTTAATGTTGCTCAGGGCACGGTCAACAATCAGCGTGAGCTTTTCGTTGCTCAGCAGCTTGCCGCCGTCGTTGTTCAGGCTTTGAGCATTGAGGCTCCAGGCCTTGGCGCCGGACATTTCGCCTGCATTGTTGTTCACCTCATTGAGGTTCTTGAACAGCAACTGACCCGGCGCATGAATGTTACCGCGCTGGTTGTTGAGCAGACCGTTGTGCATGTCCAGGGTCAGGTCGGCGTTGCTGAACAACTCGCCGCCGTCCTGCTCCAGCGAGGTGACCGAGACGTCCAGTTTCTCTTGACTGCCGATGGTCCCGCCCGAGTTGTCCAGGTGAGCGGCGGTGAGCAACAGCGTGCCGTCGGTGGCCAGACTGCCGCCCTGACGGTTGATGAACTCGCCGGTGGTCAGCGTCGAATCTGCCTTGGCGCTGATCACGCCGTTGTCACTGTTGTCGAGGCTGGCGCTGGTGAACGTTAGACCTTTTTGCGAGGCGATCAGGCCACCCTGACTCAATACAGCGCCTTTGGTGGTGAGCGCCATTGCCTCGATGCTCGACAACTTGCCCAGACGATTGTCGAGGCTGCCGGCATTGAGGGTCATCTGCCCTTCACTGCTGATCAGGCCTTGCTGGTTGTCCATGGCCTCGTCGAAGGTCAGGCCCAGCGTGTTCTGGCTGACGATGCGCCCGCCGACGTTGCTCAGGCCGATACCGCTGAGGGTGCTCGCGCCCTTGCTGAAGATCAGGCCGTTGGTGGCGTTGATGATCTGCGCGACTTTCAGGCCCAGGGTCGTGTCGGACAGCATCTTGCCGCCCTCGCTGTTGTCCAGCCGCGAACCGTTGATGTGCAGGTCCTGTTGACTGGACAGTGTGCTGGCGCGGTTATCGATCTGATCGACGTTGACCGTCAGGGTTTTGAGCGAGCCAACGAGGCTGTCCTGACGACTATTAAGCGTTTTACCGGTGAGTTTCAGATTGCCTTCGGCGACCAGTTCGCCGTGTTGTTGATTGAGGGTCTCGATGTTGGCGTCGATATCACCCTTGGCGGAAATCCGTCCGCTATCGTTGGTCACTTCCTTGGCTTTGAGGCTCATCAGTCCCGTCGACGTCAGCAGGCCACCATTGCGGTTGTCCAGTTCGTTGATCAACAACTTTGCCGCCTGATCGGCACGAATCGTACCGCCGCGGTTGTCGGTGTTGTTGCTGCTGACGGCCAGGGTATTGAGGCTGGAAATTTTCCCGGTGCGGTTATCCAGACGCGTGGCCTGCACGTCCATCGCGCCGTTGGCCTGGATCAGGCCCTTGTTCTGGTTATTCAAGCGATCACTGACGCGGGTGGTCAACGTGCCTTCACTGGTCAACTGGCCTTGCTGGTTGTTGTCGAGTTGTTGCGCTCGCACGGTCAGATTCTGCTTTGCGCCGATCCTGCCGGTGCTGTTGTTGATCGCGCCGAGGGCTGTGATGTCGAGCAAACGGCCGGCGGTCATCAGGCCAGCGACGTTATCCAGCGACGTGACGGTCAGAACAATGTCGCTCTGACTGCTCAGCTCACCGTTGCTGTTGATGAGTCGGCCGACGTTCGCCGTAATCTTTGCGTTGCTGTTGATCACACCGTTGTTGTTCAGCACCTGAGTGGCATTCAGGCTCAGCGTGGTATTGCTCAGGACCTTGCCTGCATTGCGGTTATCCAGCGTTGCGGCAGTGATCGCGGTGGTTTGCCCGCTAAGGGTGCCACCCTGGTTGCTCAGGGTTTGCGAGGTGTTGACCATCAGGTTGCGGCTGGCGATCAGGCTTTTGCCGGTGTTGTCGAGGTTCTGCGCGCTCAGGCTCAGATCACCGCTGGCGTTGCGGCTGCCATCGGCATTGACGCCCGCTACGATGGCACCGGCGTTGCTCAGTTGCCCGCCGGCGCTGAGGTTGATGCTGTCGCGTGCGGCGAGGGTCTGGCGGTTAGTCAGGTTACCTTGGGTCTGCACGTTCGCGCTGGTGCCGGCGTAGACCGGTCCGCGTGCATCGAGGCTGGCAGCCTTGACGTTGACTGCCCCGGTCGCCGAGGTATCAACCAGACTCAGATGACCATTGGCATCGAGCTGAATATCACCACCGCTGGCGATCAGTTTGCCGTCGAGTTTCACCCCGACCCCAGCCTCGGTGCCGACCAGTTTGATCGCCCCGGCGTACATGCCGCCCAGCGCCGAGGAGTCGATCGCCAACTGCGGCTTGGCGCTGCCATCATCGGCACGGGCCGTGGCATTCAAGGTTTGCGCGTTGACGTCGTTGCGCCCGGCGACGATGGTCAGGTTCTGTGCCTGAAGTTGCGCGTTGATCTTGGCGCTACGGGTGATGATTTCGAACCGGTCGACGTTGGTAGCATTGAGGCCTGAGCCTTCGATGGCCACAGAACCCTGATCGACCTGAAAGCGATCCAGCCGACCGTTGTCGAGCACCGGTTTGCCGGTGGTCAGCGTCACACGCGGCGAATTGATAAAACCGCAGCCGTTGCAAGTGATGCCGTAGGGGTTGGCGACGATCACTCGCGCCGATTGCCCCGCCACTTCGGTGTAGCCACGCAACTGGCTCGGGTTGCCGCTGATGACTTCGTTGAGAATCGCCTGCGCCGAACCGCTGTTTTTCAGGTTCGGATTGCCGATGATGTGCCCGCCCAATTGCGTGGCGGAAGTCTGCGTGGATCCGTTGTTGAGGATCAGCCCCTGCGCGCCGACGTTGTAGTCGTGAAACTGGTTGTGCGACAGCCCGCTGCCGTTGGGCGTGGCGATGTTGATGATCGGTACACCGTTGCCAGCGCGATCCAGCGAGGTGTTCGGGTTAGCCACAACGATGCCGTCGGCCTGCGCCCAGATCGGTTGCCAGAACATCACGTTGGCCAACAGAAACGCCAGACCGCGCTTGGGCATACCCAGGAACGATTCACGAGTTTTTACGGCAGCAGAAGGCTGGCGAGCAAAAAAGGCGTACTGGCGAACGTCCATGTTTGAAGTCTCATTACAGCAGGCAGGAATACGGGATCGACAACAGGCGCAGTACTCTCCAACAGGCACACACCTCTGTGCCGATCACAGTAAATAGTGTGCAAAGAAGAATTGCTGGCCAAGCGCCATCATATTGGTAGCGCGATATTAGATGGCCACTATTTTGGCGTCAATTAATAGATGCGCCGACAAGCTGTTACGATGAATGGCGCCGGTTAAGCGGACGCTTACCCAGCAGGCAACCCGCTGCACGACCAGCCCTCCCACCGCAATAATCTGTAAACTCCCCCCTCTTTAGCCGCCCATCTTTCACCCGCGGCCATCACCTCTTTATCTGTAGCGGAGTCCACCTTGCGTTTGTTTCACACCTCCGACTGGCACCTTGGGCAAAACCTGCACGGCCAGGAGCGCGATTTCGAGCATGCGTGCTTTCTCGAATGGCTGCTGCGCCAACTGAAACTGGCGCAGCCGGATGTGCTGTTGATTGCCGGGGACATCTTTGACACGGTCAATCCGCCGGTCAAAGCCCAGGAACGCCTCTACGATTTCATCGTCAGCGCCCACGAGCAGCAGCCGTTGCTGACCATCGTGATGATTGCCGGCAATCACGATTCCGGCTCGCGGATCGAACTGCCGGCACCGTTGATGCGGCGTTTGCGTACCCATGCGCTGGGTCGGGTGTTGTGGCTGGATGACGGCCAGCTCGATGCCGAACGTCTGCTGCTGCCACTGCCCAATGCCCAAGGCGAAATCGCCGCGTGGTGCCTGGCGCTGCCGTTCCTGCGTCCGGCCGAGGTGACTGGCGCGCATCTGGGTGACAACTACCTACGCGGTATCGGCCAGGTTCACGAATGGCTGATCGAAGCCGCCAATGCCAAGCGCAAGCCGGGTCAGGCGCTGGTCGCAATCAGCCATGCGCACATGGCCGGCGGTTCGGTGTCGGAAGATTCCGAGCGCAGCCTGATCATCGGTAATGCCGAAGCCCTGCCCGCCAGCCTGTTCGGGCCGAGTATCAGCTATGTCGCCCTCGGCCATTTGCACAAGCCGCAGAAGGTCAACGGTGAGGAACGCATCCGCTACAGCGGCTCGCCGATTCCGTTGTCGTTCTCGGAGATCGGCTATCAGCACCAGATTCTCGACATCACCCTCGACGGCGAAACCCTGGTCAGCGTCGAGCCGAAACTGATCCCGCGCGCGGTCAACCTGCAACGCATCGGCCCGGCGCCGCTGGCAGAGATTCTGCTGCAACTGGCGGACCTGCCGAACATCGATCTGCTCGCCGAAACCCAGCGTCAGCCGTGGCTTGAAGTCCGCGTGACTCTCGACGAGCCGCAGCCAGACCTGCGCCACCAAGTGGAAAGCGCCCTGCAAGGCAAAGCCGTGCGCCTGGTGCGGATCGCCGCCGAGTACGCCGGCAACCGTGGCGCTGACGGCGCGGAAGAAGGCACGGCGCTGATCGAACTCGATCAACTTACCCCGCAGGAATTGTTCAGCCGCGCCTGGCTCGACAACTACGGCAACGAGGTCGATGAGCAGACGCTCAAGGACTTCGCCGAACTGCTGCAAGACGTGCAAATGGAGGGCGAGCAGCCATGAAGATTCTCGCCATTCGCTTGAAGAACCTGGCCTCGCTGGCCGGCCCCTTCGAGATCGACTTCACCGCTGAACCCCTGGCCAGTGCCGGTCTGTTCGCAATCACCGGGCCGACCGGCGCCGGCAAAAGTACCCTGCTCGATGCCTTGTGCCTGGCGCTGTTCGGCGCCGTGCCGCGCTTGAACAACACCGGCCGTGACGCCAAAGTCCCGGATGCCGACGGCGAAATTGCCACCGGTGACCCGCGCACTCTGCTGCGCCGTGGCACCGGCGAAGGTTACGCCGAGGTGGATTTTGTCGGTATCGATGGCCGTCGTTACCGCGCGCGCTGGGAAGCCAATCGTGCGCGGGAAAAGGCTGGCGGCAAGTTACAAGCCAGTCGGCAAAGCCTGCGCGATATCGATCAGGATCAACTGCTCGCCAGCCAGAAAAGCGAATACAAGACTCAACTGGAAGCCGCGCTGGGCCTGAACTTCGAACAGTTCACCCGCGCCGTGCTGTTGGCGCAGAGCGAGTTCAGTGCGTTCCTCAAGGCTGACGACAACGACCGCAGCGAACTGCTGGAAAAACTCACCGACACCGCGCTCTACACCCGCCTCGGCCGCCGCGCGTTCGACAAGACCAAAGAGGCCCGCGAAGCGCACAAGCTGCTGCAGGATCAGGCCACCGGCGTCACGCCGCTGCCGCCCGAAACCCGGGCTGAACTGGATGAGCGTTTCAACGCCGCCCAGCAGCAATTGAAGTTGCAGCAAGCGCAGCTCAAGCAACTGGAGCAGCAGCACAGTTGGCTCAAGGAATTGCGCCAATTACAGGACAAGCAACAAGCGGCTGCCGAGCAATTGCAGAGTGCGCAGCAACAGTGGGAAGCTCTGGCCAGCGAACGCCTGAAACTGACGCGCCTGGAACAACTCGCGCCGCAACGTCACCAGTTCGCGCGCAAGTCCGAACTCGACGCGCAACTGACGCCGCTGGCGGCCCAGATTGCCGCGCACACCCAGCAACAAGGCGAACTCGGCGAACGCCAGACGCAACTGGAACAATCGCTCGATACGGCGAAAGTCGCCCTGAGCGAAGCGCAGCAGCGACACAGCGAAAGTGCGCCGTTGTTGCGTCAGGCTTTCGAAGAGCAAAGCACCCTTGCTCGCCTCGCCAAGGACACCGCCCTCAGCGCAGAGGCCCGACAGTCTGCCGAACAGGCGTGCACACAAGGCCAGAGCGCCATTCAAGCGTTGCAGGCGAAACAGGCCGAAGTCGCTGAACGCCTGCAGAAAATCGCCGCCGAGCTGGAACAGAGCGCCGAGCTGGCGCCGTTGAGTGATGCGTGGAATGCCTACCGCGATCGCCTGCAACAGTTGATGCTGATCGGCAACCGCTTGAACAAGGGCCAGTCTGAACTGGCCAGCCTCGAACAAACCGCCAGCCGCAGCGCCGAAGAACTGACGTCGCAGAAGCAGCAACTGGAAGTGCTGTTCAAAGAGGCCGGCGCCGAACCCGATGCCGTCGCCGAGCAGATCGGTATCCTCGGTAATCTGTTACAGGACAACCGCAAACAACTGCGTGCCATTGAAGACCTGTCGCGCCTCTGGGCCACCCGCCAGGATCTGGACAAGCGCGGCGCCGAGCTGCAACAGCGCCAGCTCAAGGCCCAACAGGAACGCGAGCGCCTGACCCAGGACGGGGTCAAGACCAAAGCTGAACTGACTGTCGCCGAGCAAACCCTCAACGTCACCCGCGAACTGCTCGAACGCCAGCGTCTTGCCCGTAGCGCCAGTGTCGAAGAGCTGCGCGCGCAGTTGCAGGACGATCAGCCGTGCCCGGTGTGCGGCAGCAACGAGCATCCGTATCACCAGCCCGAAGCGTTGCTGCAAAGCCTCGGCAAACACGATGAAAGCGAACAGGCCAACGCACAGCAGGTGGTCGATCAGCTCAAGGAAAAACTGACGGAGTTGCGCGCTGAAGTCGTTGGGGTCATTGCTCAGCAAAAGGAACTGCTGCAGCAACAGGAGCAACTGGCCGACCAGCAACATGCCCTCGCGCCGAGCCTCGACGCTCATCCGCAAGCGGCGCAGCTGATGAACCAAGACGCCGACAAACGCGACGCCTGGCTCAACCGGCAAAACGAGCAGTTGAACCAAAGCATCGCGCAGGACGAACAACGCCAAAGCGACCTGCTCGCCCTGCAACAGGACGCCGCGCGCCTGACTCAGCAGTTGCGTCAGGCCGAAACCGCGCATCAGCAGGCCGCACAGTTGCTGAATAACCAGCAGCGAGAACTGGGCAGCGACCGTCAGCGCCTTGACGAAGAGTTGTCGGCGTTCAGCCATTTGTTGCCGGCAGACACCCTTGAAGCCTTGCGCCTTGAGCCGGCGGCGACGTTCATGCAACTCGATCGACGAATTGCCGAACGCCTGGCGCAAATCGATCAGCAAAAGGAAGAGCTGGGCGAACAACAACAACGCCAGCAGACGCTGGAAAAAGAACAGGATCGTCAGCAACTGCGCGCCCAGCAATTGCAAACCGCCGAACAGCAGTTCACTGCGCTGGCCGAGCAGCAACAAACCTGCCAGCAAAAACTCGCGCAATTGCTCGGCGAACACCCCAGCGCCGAACAGTGGCAACAGCAACTGGAACAGGCCGTGGAGCAGGCGCGCAACGCCGAAACCGGCACGGCCCGGGAACTGCAGGACGTTCGCACACAACTGGTGCAGACCGCTGCCGAACTCAACGCGCAGCAAGAACGCTTGCAGGCGCTGAACAGTGAACATCAGGATCTGGCCGGCAAGATTGCCGACTGGCGCGCCCGTCACCCCGAACTGGATGACGGCGGGCTCGAAGACCTGCTGCGCGTCGACGATGCGCAACTTTCTGAGCTGCGCCAACGCTTGCAAATCAATGAAAAAGCCATCGAACAGGCCAAGGTGCTGTTGCAGGAGCGCAATCAACGTTTGCTCGATCATCAGGCCCAGCACAACGCCCATCTCGATGCCGAACAATTGGCCAGCGCCCTCGCCGACCTGCAAAACCAGTTCAACGTCAGCGAGCAGCAATGCGCCGAATTGCGTGCCGAACAGGCCGAAGACCAGCGCCGACAGAACGCCAATCAGGCCTTGGCGCAGCAGATCGCCGACGCCTATGCCGAATACCAGCGCTGGGCGCGTCTGAGTGCGTTGATCGGCTCGGCCACTGGCGACACTTTCCGCAAGATCGCTCAGGCGTACAACCTCGACCTGTTGGTGCACCACGCCAACGTGCAATTGCGGCAACTGGTCAAACGCTATCGCCTCAAACGCGGCGGCAGCATGCTCGGCCTGTTGGTGATGGACACGGAAATGGGCGACGAACTGCGCTCGGTACATTCGTTGTCCGGCGGTGAGACGTTCCTCGTTTCGTTGGCGCTGGCGTTGGGGCTGGCGTCAATGGCATCGAGCACCTTGAAGATCGAATCGCTGTTTATCGACGAAGGCTTCGGCAGTCTCGATCCGCAATCCCTGCAACTGGCGATGGACGCCCTCGACGGCTTGCAGGCGCAGGGCCGTAAAGTCGCAGTCATTTCCCACGTACAGGAAATGCATGAGCGAATCCCGGTGCAGATTCAGGTACTGCGCCAAGGGAACGGTTTGAGCACGCTGGAGGTGAAATGAACACGCTCTATTCCTTCCGCCGCTGCCCGTATGCGATGCGGGCGCGGATGGCCCTGCGCTATTCGGGCGTGCCGGTGGAGATCGTTGAAGTCAGCCTCAAGGCCAAACCGGCCGAGATGCTGGTGCTCTCGCCCAAGGGCACGGTGCCGGTGCTGGATGCGAATGGCCGGGTGATCGATGAAAGCCTGGAGATCATGCGCTGGGCACTGGCGCACAATGATCCGCAGGATTGGCGGCTGGAGGGTGATTCGAGAATTGCCGAGCTGATCGAAGCCAATGATCAGGTATTCAAGGTTCACTTGAATCGCTACAAGTACGCCGAGCGTTATCCCGAACAGCCGATGGAGGCGTATCGGGCTGAAGGGATGCTGTTCTTGCACACGCTTGATGAGTTGCTCAAGGATCGTGATTACTTGCTGGCGGATCATCCAAGCCTGGCGGATGTGGCGCTGTTTCCATTCGTTCGCCAATTCGCCCATGTTGATCGCGAGTGGTTCGCGCAGACGCCTTACGTGCGGCTGCAAGTGTGGTTGCAGCGCTTTCTCGAATCTGACCTCTTTACCTCGATCATGAGGAAATAAAGCACCCAGGTTCAGGCCAGAGCCTGGCACATCCCGAGTGCCGAGCAATCCACTTCAAAGGGGCCGAGAAAATCGGCCGAGACTTTGATCGGCGGATTGCCTGCCATCAGCCCCAGCGTATTGGCGCGCTCAATGTTGTGCGCGATGTTGTGATTGGCCTCTATGGCCCGGGCCAGCGCGCCAACCGAGCCCTGGCCAATCCCCAGTAATGAAGCACCATTGATCAGGAACGCCAGACCGGCGATGACCCAGAGTCTGTAGCCTTTCATGCTCCGCCCACTCCTGCGAGTTCGGCCTGATCGACCGTCACGTTTTGCGAGCGAAGTTCGAACTGAATGCCGGGATGGGCAACTTGAATCGGTGCGTCGAAACGGTGTTCCATTTGCGATGTGACGCTGACGACCAGCACCACGGCCAGGTAAAGACCGATGACCAGGTAGGCGCCGCGTTTGGCAGAAGTGATGATTGCGCTGGCCATGGTGTTCTCCGTTGGCATGTTTCAGTGCCAACAGAATCAATCAAAAAAGCTGCAGCCACCACTCAGGGTTTCCCATAGTAACCATCAGCTTCATTGATCATTTAGCCCGTCTATCTCGACGTTGAATAAAACCTATCGTGTTGCAAAACACACACGCACAGAAGCTGCCGAAGGCTGCGATTTCTTGATTTTGCTTTTGAAAAAAAAGATCAAGAAATCGCAGCCTTCGGCAGCCCTTGGGCGTGCAGACTTTCAGTGTTGGGCTTTGTGATCCAGGGCGGCGTAGAAATTAGCGCTTTGTTGCAGGTACTTCTGGGTGTAGCTCTGGGTGTGGGATTTTTTGCTGCTGACGTCAGCGTGGGCGCTGGCAGGCAATGCAACAGTGGCAGAGATGGCGGAAGCGGCGATGACAGAGAAGAGATTGAAGTTCATGGCGGTAACCCTCGTATTCGGTTGGCTTGCTTGCCCGGCTGGGCTGTGAAGCAAACTTAACGCTCGACGGTTGCTTGCTTGAAATGCTTTGTAGCATTAGCTGTTATCAGCGCGATTGATACAAAGAGACAGGCCCCGTAAACCGGGGCCTGTGGCTTATTGTCGCGTCAGAAACTTCAGGTCGCTGGGGGCGTCCATTGGCAGTTTCTGCACGGTTTTGCCAAGCAAACCGGTCTTGCCATCGCGCTCGACGACCACAATCTCGTTGCTCTTCTGGTTGGCAATCAGCAGGAATTTGCCCGTTGGGTCGAGGCTGAACTCGCGCGGGTGATCACCTTCCACCGAGCGTCGCTGCAACTCTTTGAGCTGGCCGCTGGCCGGGTCGATAGCGAACACCAGCAACTGATTGGCGGTGCCACGGTTGCTGACATAGAGGAATCTGCCGTCAGCGGACGCGTGCAGCGCGGCGGCGGCCTTGTCGGAAATCGGCTGCCCGGCCGCCAGGTCGATCATTTGCGTCTGGGTCAGCACACCGTCGTTGTAGTCGAAGACCGCAACCTGCGCGCTCATTTCCATGGTCAGCCAGGCATGCTTGCCGTCAGCACTGAACAACAGGTGACGCGGGCCGCTGCCGGCCGGCAACGATACCGAAGCGGTTTTCGCCGCAGTCAGCGGCAGCTCCGGATTGCCTTTCGGGTCGAATTGGTAAATGAAGATTTTGTCCGCGCCCAGGTCATTGGAGAACACATAGCGACCGTCCGGCGAGGACACCGTCGAATGCACGTGGTTGGACGCCTGACGCTCGGGATTGACCCGGCTCGCCGGGTGGCCGCTCATCTGCACCACTGGTTTGAGCTTGCCGTCGCTGTCGACGGGCAACACCGCCAGTGTGCCGCCCGGATCTTCGACCACCGAATAGTTGCTGACAAACAGGTGACTGGCGTCACCGCTGAGGCTCGAATGGGTGGGCTCGTTGCCCAGACTTTGCACCTGATTGATCAGGCTCAGCGCTTGGGTCTTTGGATCAATCGCGTAGCTGCTGACGCGGCCGATTGAATCCTTCTGGCCTGGGCCGTTTTCGTTGACCACGAACAGACGTTTCTGGTCTTTGGAAACGGTCAGCCACGAAGGGTTTTCGCTGTTGACCACTTGCAGCGGCCTGGCATCGATCTGGCCTGTGGCGCTGTCGAAATTCATTCGATAGATGCCTTGGCTGGAGCCCGCCGTGTAGGAACCGACCAGCAACTGGAAACTTTCGGCAGAGGCCGTGGAAAGGCCCATCGCGCCGACGCTGCCAGCCATCAACAGAGGCCAGAACTTACGCATTTTCATCAGTTTCATCCTCGTCGTCGCTGCTGCTGATGACGTCGCCGAGGCAGACCAGGCGATGTTCGCCGGTTGTCTTGGTGTCGCTGGCAAAACCAATGATCAGCCAGCTCTGCAGGTCTTCGTCAAACGTTGCCGCTTCAACCTGCGCCGGCGTGAATTCCCAATGCTTGGCCGCTCGGCCATCGATGCACTCGATGTGCAGGTTATCGTCTTCATCGAGGGCGAATTTGAAGGCATGCAAGCCGTCGATTTCGACCATATCGCAGTGTTCGAGGGCGTTGAGAAGGGTTTGGGCAGTCATGGCAAACAGTCTTTCTAGGGGGGAAAGCGCCAATGATAGCTGATTGTCGCAGCAGAACCTTGTGGGAGCGGGCTTGCTCGCGAACGCGGCGTGTCAGTCTACACACATGTTTCTGATAGACCGCATTCGCAAGCAAGCCTGCTCTCACAGGGGATTGGGGGTGGGTTTAGAGGGCGTCGCGCGATGGCTTACCGTCAACCAGGCGCTGGATACGCAGCGGATTGGCGTTTTTCAGCGGCTCGGGCAGCAAGCTGTCCGGATAATTCTGGAAGCACACCGGGCGCAGGAAGCGATCAATCGCGAGCGTGCCGACCGAAGTACCACGCGCATCGGACGTGGCCGGATACGGCCCGCCGTGCACCATCGAATCACACACCTCAACACCGGTCGGATACCCGTTGAGCAGGATTCGCCCGACCTTCTGTTCCAGTAGCGGCGTCAGTTCGGGGAAGTGCTCGAAGTCAGCAGGTTCACCAATGATCGTCGCCGTGAGTTGCCCGTGAAGACCGTTCAACGCCAAGCCGAGCTGCGCTTGATCGGCCACTTCAACAATCACCGTGGTCGGGCCGAACACTTCTTCCTGCAACACTTCGTCGCCGTTGATCAACAGGCTGGCATCAGCCTTGAACAATTGCGGCTGCGCTTGAGTGCCCTGCTGTGGATTACCGGCCAGATGCTCGATGCCAGGATGTGCCAAGTGCTTGTGCAAGCCTTTGCCATAGCTGCCAAGGGTGCCTGCGTTGAGCATGGTTTGCGCCGGTTGATCGCCGATCAGCCCCGCGACCTGCTGCACAAAGGCAGTGAATGGCGCCGAGCGAATACCGATCACCAGACCCGGGTTGGTGCAGAACTGACCGCAGCCCTGCACCACCGACGCGGTGAGGTCACGCGCCACGCTCTCCGAGCGTGCCGCCAGTGCCTGCGGCAAGACGATCACCGGGTTGATGCTCGACATCTCGGCGAACACCGGGATCGGCTGCGGGCGTGCGGCGGCCATGTCGCACAGCGCACGACCGCCCTTGAGCGAACCGGTGAAGCCCACCGCCTGAATCGCCGGATGCTTGACCAGCCACTCGCCGACGCCCCCCCCGTAGATCATGTTGAACACGCCGGCCGGCATGGCGGTTTTTTCCGCCGCACGAATCAGCGCGTCGGCCACCCGCTCAGCGGTGGCCATGTGGCCGCTGTGGGCCTTGAACACCACGGGGCAACCGGCGGCCAGAGCCGAAGCGGTGTCGCCGCCGGCCGTGGAAAACGCCAACGGAAAATTGCTCGCACCGAACACCGCCACCGGGCCGAGGCCAATGCGGTACTGACGCAGATCCGGGCGCGGCATTGGCTGGCGTTCCGGCAGCGGCAGGTCGATCCGCGCCCCATAGAAATCGCCACGGCGCAGCACTTTGGCGAACAGGCGCATCTGCCCGCTGGTGCGTGCGCGCTCACCTTGAATCCGCCCGGCCGGCAACGCGGTTTCGCGGCAAACCACGGCGACGAAATCATCACCGAGGGCGTCGAGTTCATCGGCAATGGCATCGAGAAACTGCGCCCGGCGTTCAGCGCTGAGGCTGCGATAAGCAGGGTACGCGGCAGCGGCGGCTTTGGCGGCGGCGTCGACTTCCTGCTCGGTGGCCTGAATGAAATCGTGGGGCAGTTGTTCGCCACTGCTGGCGTCAACGCTGTGCAGTTTGACGTTACCGGCCGCGCTACGCTGACCGCCGATGTAGTTGTGACCGAGAATCTGAGTCATGGGATCTCCTTAAAGGGTGCCGATGCTGTCCGGTTCAAATGCTGCTGCGACCGGTGTGATGCCATTGATCAGCGGTGCGCCGAATTCGGCCTGGCTGATCTCGAACACGTCGCCCGGCTGCGTGCGAATGCCATCGGCGAACGACAGGGTCGCGGTGCCGAAGAAGTGAATGTGTACGTCGCCCGGACGCAAGAACTGGCTGTATTTGAAGTGGTGGTATTCGAGGTTGGCCAGGCTGTGGCACATGTTGGCCTCGCCGCTGAGGAATTCGTTTTGCCACAACACTTCGCCGTCACGCAGGATGCAAGTGGTGCCTGCCAAGTGTTGGGGTAGTTCACCGACGCGAAGTTCCGGACCATAACTGCAACTGCGTAATTTCGAGTGCGCCAGATACAAGTAATTCTTGCGTTCCATGACGTGGTCGGAGAACTCGTTGCCCACCGCGAAACCGAGGCGATAGGGTTTGCCGTCAGGACCGATGATGTACAGACCGGCCATTTCCGGTTCCTCACCGGCATCCTCGGCAAACGGCGGCAACGGGAATGGCTGGCCCGGGCGCACGACGATACTGCCGTCACCTTTGTAAAACCATTCCGGCTGTACACCGGCCTGCCCTGCCGCCGGCTTGCCGCCCTCAACGCCCCATTTGAAGATACGCATGGTGTCGGTCATGGCGGCTTCGTCGCCCGCCTGTTGATGCATCTTGTCGCGGGCCGAAGCGCTGCCCAGATGTGTCAGGCCGGTGCCGCTGACCAGCATGTGGGCCGGATCCGGGTGATCGAGTGGCGGCAGGATGCGCAGCTCGTTGAGCAACTGCGCATAGTCATGACTGATACCCAGGCCAAGGGTTTGCACTTGCTGCTCCAGCGTGCCGCCGGCTTCGATGGCCGCCAGCGCCAGATCGCGCACGGTGCGGGTATCCTGCACTTCGCGCACCACGGCATTGTCGACGACACCGACGCGGCGCTCGCCGTTACTCAATTCGAATTGCACCAGATGCATGTTCTTCTCCTTTTAGAGCACAAATGTTGAAAACCACGCCGAACCACTGTGAGAGCGGGCTTGCTCGCTCCCACATGGGTTCTGTGCTGTTCTTTAGATTCAGGTTCGGGTAGCGCCGCGTGCGCTGGCGGCGAACTGGTCAACGGGCAGTACGTGTTTGCGCTCAAGCACTCGATACACAACACCGGTCAGGACCAACCCGAACATCATCACCCCCGAGAGGAAATACAGGCCCGACGCCAGATTCCCGGTGTATTCCTTCAACGCGCCGATCACGAACGGCCCGATGTAACCGCCAAGATTGCCCACCGAGTTGATCAACGCGATCCCTGCCGCTGCACTCGCGCCGGCAAAGAAGCGCCCCGGCAAGGTCCAGAACACCGCCGTGCAGGAAAACAGCGCAAACGCCACCAGACACAGCGCGGCCAACTGCGCCACTGGCATCGACAGCCAGGCACTGAGAAAAAGACCTATCGCGCCCAGCACATAAAGCACTGCCAGATGGCCGTAGCGATCATTCAAACGGTCTGAACTGCGCGGCACGATCAGCAAACCGATGATCCCGAAGATGTACGGCACCGATGACACGAAACCGGTCACCAGATCAGTGCCGCCAAATTGTTTGATCAGCGTCGGCAGCCACAAGCCGAGGCCATAAATGCTCAAGGTCACCGGCAGATAGAACAGCGCCAGCAGCAAGACGCGTTTGTCTTTGAGCGCATGCAGCGGATTGCCGTGACGGGTCTGGCCGTATTCCTCCAGATCTTTTTTCAGCTCACGGGTCAGCCAGTCCTTCTCGGCCTGATCCATCCACTTCACTTGCTCCGGGCCATCCGGCAACCAGCGCAGCACCGGCCAGGTCAGCAGGATCGCCGGGGTGCCGATGACGATGAACAGCCACTGCCAGCCATGCAGCCCGAGGACGCCGTCCATCCCCAGCAGGCCGCCGGAGACGGGGCCGGTGATCAGCATCGCGATGGGCTGCGAAAGAATGAACAGGCCAAGAATCTTGCCGCGATGGCGCACCGGGAACCATTGGGTGATGTAGTACAGAACGCCGGGAAAGAACCCCGCTTCTGCCGCACCGAGCAGAAAGCGCATGACATAGAAACTGTGTGGGCCCTGGACGAACGCCATGCCGATAGTGATGGCGCCCCAGGTGATCATGATCCGCGCGAACCAGCGCCGCGCGCCGAAACGCTCAAGCATCAGGTTGCTGGGGATTTCCAGCAGAAAGTAGCCGATGAAGAACAGCCCAGCACCGAGGCCATAAGCCGCATCACCGATGCCGATGTCGGCTCCCATGTGCAGTTTGGCGAAGCCGACGGCGGAGCGATCCACATAGGCAATCAGGTACAGCAGGATCAGGAAGGGGATCAGTTTCAGCGTGATGCGGCGAATAAGCCGCAGTTCCTGGCTCATGGGATCGGTCTCCGATTGTTGTTTTTATAGAACCTCGGGGGACGCCTCTCACGAAAAACCGCCAGGGCCATCCCTCCGTCGAAAACGACTATATAGTAATACTAATTACCCAACAACCACTTCCAAACCGCCTAAATTGCGCTTATGTTAAGCCTCAGCTCGAACACTATAGTCATACAATAAGAGAATCGATCATGTCTGATAAGAAACCCACCCTGCGCTCGGCCCAATGGTTTGGCACGGCCGACAAGAACGGCTTCATGTACCGCAGCTGGATGAAGAATCAGGGCATCGCCGACCACCAGTTTCATGGCAAGCCGATCATCGGCATCTGCAATACCTGGTCGGAACTGACCCCGTGCAACGCGCATTTCCGCCAGATCGCGGAGCACGTCAAACGCGGGGTGATCGAGGCCGGTGGTTTCCCGGTGGAATTCCCGGTGTTCTCCAACGGCGAATCGAACTTGCGTCCCACCGCCATGCTGACGCGCAACCTGGCGAGCATGGACGTCGAAGAAGCCATTCGTGGCAACCCGATTGACGGCGTGGTGTTGCTGACCGGTTGCGACAAAACCACTCCGGCGCTGCTGATGGGCGCGGCCAGTTGCGACGTGCCGGCCATCGTTGTCACCGGCGGGCCGATGCTCAACGGCAAACACAAAGGCAAGGACATCGGCTCGGGCACCGTGGTCTGGCAGCTCAGTGAGCAAGTCAAGGCCGGCACCATCACCCTGGACGATTTCCTCGCAGCCGAGGGCGGCATGTCGCGTTCGGCGGGCACCTGCAACACCATGGGCACCGCGTCGACCATGGCTTGCATGGCTGAAGCACTGGGCACTTCCTTACCGCACAACGCGGCCATCCCGGCGGTGGATGCGCGGCGGTACGTGTTGGCGCACATGTCCGGCATGCGCGCTGTGGAAATGGTGCGTGAAGATTTGAAACTGTCGAAGATCCTGACCAAGGAAGCCTTCGAAAACGCGATTCGCGTCAACGCCGCCATCGGCGGTTCGACCAACGCCGTGATCCATTTGAAAGCCATCGCCGGACGCATCGGCGTCGAACTGGAACTGGACGACTGGACGCGCATCGGTCGCGGCATGCCGACCATCGTCGACCTGCAACCTTCCGGGCGTTTTCTGATGGAAGAGTTCTATTACGCCGGGGGATTGCCAGCGGTGCTGCGCCGTCTCGGTGAGGCCAATCTGATCCCCCATCCGAACGCGCTGACAGTCAACGGCAAGTCCATTGGCGAGAACACCAAAGACGCGCCGATCTACGGCGAAGACGAGGTCATTCGCACCCTCGACAATCCGATCCGTGCTGACGGCGGCATCTGCGTACTGCGCGGCAATCTGGCACCTCTTGGTGCCGTGCTCAAACCGTCCGCCGCCACGCCAGCGTTGATGCAGCATCGCGGCCGTGCCGTGGTGTTCGAGAACTTCGACATGTACAAGGCGCGGATCAACGACCCAGAACTGGATGTTGATGCCAACTCGATTCTGGTGATGAAAAACTGCGGGCCGAAGGGTTATCCGGGCATGGCTGAAGTCGGCAACATGGGCCTGCCGGCCAAGCTGCTGGCCGAGGGTGTGACGGACATGGTGCGCATCTCTGACGCACGGATGAGCGGCACCGCTTACGGCACGGTGGTTTTGCACGTTGCCCCGGAAGCCGCCGCCGGCGGGCCCCTGGCCACAGTGAAAGAAGGCGACTGGATCGAACTCGACTGCGCCACCGGGCGTCTGCACCTGGACATTCCGGACGCCGAACTGGCCGCGCGCATGGCTGACCTGCAACCGCCGCAGCAATTATTGGTGGGCGGTTATCGTCAGTTGTACATCGACCATGTGCTGCAGGCGGATCAGGGCTGCGATTTCGACTTCCTGGTCGGCTGCCGTGGAGCTGAAGTGCCGCGCCATTCCCATTAAAAACAAACAATCGCAGCCTTCGCCAGCGCCTGCATTGGAATGCATCCCCCTGTGGGAGCGGGCTTTCTTGAGCAAGCCCGCTCCCACATTTGATTGTCTGTCTGCCTCACGTTTGTGTCGTGCCTGCTATGATGCGCGGCATCTTAATCGCTCAGGATCGCGCCACTCCCCATGGATTACCGCAAACCTTCCGACCGCAAAAGCATGCACTCGCGCATCGTCCAGGAATTGGGCATGCAGATCGTCTCCGGACGCTTCCTGCCCGACGACAAACTGCCCGCCGAAGCCTTGCTCTGCGAGGAGTACGCGGTCAGTCGACCGGTGTTGCGCGAAGCCACGCGGGTGTTGGTGGCAAAAGGTCTGGTGTACTCCAGACCGCGCGTGGGCACGGTGGTCAAGGCGCGCCGCGAATGGCACATGCTCGACCCGGACGTGCTGCACTGGCTGATGCAAAGCAGCCCGCAGAATGAATTTTTCAATGTCCTGACCAGCGTGCGCAGCATCATCGAACCGGCCGCCGCCGCCCTCGCCGCCCAGCATGCGACCGACGCTGAGATCACCGCCATCGGCGAGGCTTACCAGCGCATGGAGGCTGCGTCGACACCGCAAGCCCTGTTGCAACCGGACCTGGATTTCCACAGCCGGATTGCCGATGCGACTCACAATGATTTGCTGGCAAATCTGTGCAACATGCTCTCGGTGGCGATTGCCGAGGCGTTGAAGCATTCGAATCAACGGCCGAACCTGCATGAATTGGCGTTGCCACGGCACAAGGCGATTCTCACCGCGATCGAGAACCGTGATGCCTTGGGTGCAAGGCATGCGACGTTGGTGCAACTGGATGATGCACGCAGTGCGCTGAGCGTAGTGCTTGGTACCGAACGCTCCTGAACACTGAAGATCGCCCGCTCCCACAGGGGGTTAGTGTGAATATCGAGATATAAAAAAAGCCGCAACCCGAAGGTTGCGGCTTTGTCGTTTCAGGCGCTCAGGTCAGTGGGCAAACAACGAATTGCCTTTCTGCCCCGCCAGCTTCTCCGGTTTGATCAGGAACTTGGCCAGTGCCGGCAGCAGCCACAGCGCACCGAACATGTTCCACAACAGCATGAAGGTCAGCATCAGGCCCATGTCGGCCTGGAACTTGATCGCCGAGAAGATCCAGGTGCACACGCCGATGGCCAGGCACAGGCCGGTGAACAGCACCGCTTTACCGGTGGATTTCAGGGTCTGGTAATAGGCTTCCTGCAACGGCAGACCGGCACGCAGGAAACTCTCCAGACGGCTGTAGATGTAGATGCCGTAGTCCACGCCGATCCCCACACCCAGCGCCACCACCGGCAAGGTCGCGACTTTCACGCCGATGCCCATGAACGCCATCAGTGCGTTGCCGAGTACCGACGTCAGCACCAGTGGCAGCACGATGCACAAGGTCGCCGCCCACGAGCGGAAGGTGATCATGCACATGACTGCCACGCAGATGTACACCAGAATCAGGATGGTCAATTCAGCCTGCTTGATGACCTCGTTGGTGGCGGCTTCGATCCCGGCGTTACCCGCCGCCAGGATGAACTCCAGACCGTCCTTATTGTTCTCCCTGGCAAATTCCTGCACCGCATGCACCGCCCGATCAAGGGTTTCAGCCTTGTGATCGTTGAGGAACACCAGCACCGGCGCTACTGAGCAACTGTTGTTGTACAGGCCATCGGCCCGTGCAATCGAGCTGTTCAGCACGTCTGGGTTGCGCGACAGGGTTTCCCATTTCAGGTTGCCTTCGTTCATGCCCTTGATCATCTGCTTGGACACAGTCACCAGCGAGATCGCCGACTGCACGCCCTCGGTGTTCTGCATCTTCCACATCAGCTCATCGATCGGTGCCATGGCTTCGTAACGCGAACAACCTTCTTTCTTGGTCTTGACCATCACCACCAGCACGTCGGAGCTGGTCGAGTAGTTGTTGATGATGAAGTTGTTGTCCTTGTTGTAGCGCGAGTCCGGACGCAACTCCGGCGCACCTTGGTCGAGGTCGCCGATTTTCAGGTTCTGGCTGTACCAGAGGCCGCCACCGAAGGCGATCAGCGCCAGAGCAACGGAGACCGGTGCGACTTTCGGGCTGGCGAAGTTCGACAGCAGGCGCCAGAAGGGATGTTCGCGGTTTGCGTCCTTCTTGCTTCTGGCAATGGCGCGTTTACTGATGCCGACATAAGAGATCGCGACCGGCAGCAGAATCAGGTTGGTGAACACGATCACGGCCACGCCGATGGACGCGCCGAAAGCCAGTTCGCGGATCACACCGATGTCGATGATCAGCAGCGTGATGAAGCCGACCGCGTCCGCGAGAATCGCGATCATCCCCGGCAGGAACAGTTGCCGGAACGTTCGCCGTGCGGCGGTCAGGGCGTTTTCTGCCTCGCTCGATTGCAGGGCGATCCCGTTGATCTTCTGCACACCGTGGGAGATGCCGATGGCGAAGATCAGGAACGGCACCAGCATCGAATACGGATCGAGGCCAAAGCCAAAGAAGTGCATCAACCCCAGTTGCCAGACCACCGCCACCAGCGTGGTGCTCAACACCGCAATGGTGCTGCGCACGCAGTTGGTGAACCACAGCAACAGGATCAGGGTGATGACGAACGCGATGCCGAAGAACAGCACCACCATCACCAGACCGTCGATCAGGTCGCCCACTTTCTTGGCGAAACCGACGATGTGGATTTTGACGTTGGGGTTTTGCGCTTCGAACTTGTCGCGGATCTTTTCTTCCAGTTCATGGGAGAACTTGCGGTAATCCAGCGCCAGCAACTTGCCCTGATCCTGCGGGTCCGGGTAGGACTCCAGCAGCGGAATGTCGACGATGCTCGACTTGAAGTCGTTGGCCACCAGACGTCCGACCTGACCGGACTTGAGCACGTTGTTGCGCAGCAGATCGAGGCTGTCCTGCGAGCCGTTGTAGCTCTGCGGAATCACTTCACCGCCGGCGAAACCCTCTTCGGTCACTTCGGTCCAGCGCACGCTAGGACTCCACAGCGACTTCAGACCGGAACGGTCTACGCCGGAGATGTAGAACACCTCGTCGTTGATCTGGCGCAGGGTCTCCATGTATTCCTTGGAGAAGATGTCGCCGTTGGTGGCCTCCACCGAAATACGCACGGTATTGCCCAGGTTCGCCAGATCGTTGCGGTGCTCCATCATCTTCTCGATGAACGGATGCTTGAGCGGGATCATTTTCTCGAAACTGGTGGACGGCCGGATCAGCGTGGCCTGCCAGAACAGAAAAATGCTCACCACCAGGCAGATCAGGATCACCACCGGGCGGTTGTTGAAAATCAGACGTTCAAGGAACGTCGCCTTGTCCTGATGATGATTGCTCAAGGAAGTCATAGCCCCGCCTTCTTATTATTGATCTCGGCACCGTTTGGCAGCGTGGTGTGAACACCGCCCTGCCCGGTCAGAATCAGGTTGCCGTTGCCGGCGGCGGTGACCGACGACAGCGAAATGCGATCCGGGCGATTGAACACGCTGAAGGTCTGGCCGTCGTCGCTGCTGCTGATCACCGAGCCACCGTTGCCGACGATCACGATCGAGCCGTCCTCGAGCAACGTAGCGCCGGACAGACCGAATTCCAGCGAGCCTCGCGCGGCTTTCAGCTCGACCTGTTCCCAGGTGCTGCCGAAATCCGTGGAGCGGTAGAGGTTGCCGCGCAAGCCGTAAGCGAGCAGCGTCTGGGGCTGGGCCGTGCCGATCACGCCAAACAGCGAGCCTTCATAAGGACCTTCAAGTTTTTCCCAGGTCTGCCCCCCATCGGCGGAGCGGAACATGCTGCCCGACTCGCCGACAATGAACAGCCCGGCGTCTTTCACCGCCGCGATGGCGTTGAGGTGGAACTGGTCTTCGTTGTCGAGGCGGTCGCTGATGTCTTCCCAATGCTTGCCGCCGTCGGTGGTTTCCAGCAGCGCGCCGTAGGCACCTACGGCGATACCGCTGTTGACGTCCTTGAACCAGACGTCGAGCAGCGGCGATTCGCGTTTGAGGTCTTCGAATTGTTTGGTCCAGGTCAGACCGCCGTCATCGCTGGCGAGAATCTGCGCATCGTGGCCGACGGCCCAGCCATGTTTGTCGTCGACAAAGTACACAGCGGTCAGCAGTTGCCGGCTCGGCACCTTGGCCTGGGTCCAGGACTTGCCCTGGTCATCGGAATAGAGAATGTGCCCACGATCCCCGACGGCCACCAATCGGGCGCCGGCATGGACGACGTCAAGCATCAGGCTTTTTGCGGCTTTGGCTGATTCGAGGGCATACACCACGTCGGCTGGCGCCTCGGCGGCGATCACGGGTGCCGACACGCTGGCGAAGCCCAGCATGGAGAGTGCTGTGACCAGCAACGCGGTGTTGCGAAACGCCGGCGGGCGGCAACGACTCATAGACCTTCCCCTATTTATTATTGTTAGGCCGTTTGGCCTTCAAGGGCGCCGCAAGGGTGCTCCGGTGATGACTGGTCAGAAGCATAGTCCTGAAACCCGCCATCCAGAGCCCCTTCGGAAGCTGGCTCATCCTATCGGGCTTTCGAAACGTCTGACAATCGGCGCCACGTTATCTTTTGTTAACCAGATACAGGCTCCTGTCGCCAGTGATTTGCATTGTGGGAGGGGGCTTGCTCCCGAAGGCGATGTGGATGCGCCGATTTCGCGAGCAAGCTCCCTCGCACAGGGTTAGTGGTGTTTTGGGGATTTGTGGCTGTAGGTGAATGCATGGCCATTCGCCGGATGGATGCGGCAAAAGTTACCGAGGGGACTTGCACGATTGGTATTATGGTATACCATCAGACGCACAGACACCCTCAATCCCCCTACGGAGCAGCTCATGAGTTTCGAAATTCGCAAGATCGTCAGCTATGTCGAAGAAACCTTCATCGAAGGCGGCAAAGCCACCGACACGCCGGTGACCATGATCGGCCTCGCTGTTGTGATGAAAAACCCTTGGGTGGGTAACGGCTTTGTCGAAGACCTGAAACCGCAGATCCGCGCCAACTGCTCCGACCTCGGCGCCATGATGGTCGAGCGTCTGGTCGGCCTCATTGGCGGCGCAGAAAAAATCGAGGCCTACGGCAAGGCTGCCGTGGTGGGTGCTGACGGCGAAATCGAACACGCCTCCGCCGTGATCCACACCCTGCGCTTCGGCAACCACTACCGCGAAGCGGTCAAAGCCAAGAGCTACCTGAGCTTCACCAACAAGCGCGGCGGCCCGGGCACTTCGATTCAGATTCCGATGATGCACAAGGACGACGAAGGCCTGCGTTCGCACTACATCACCCTGGAAATGCAGATCGAAGACGCACCGCGCGCCGACGAAATCGTCGTGGTGCTGGGTTGCGCCGACGGTGGCCGCCTGCACCCGCGCATCGGCAACCGTTACATCGATCTGGAAGAACTGGCCGCCGAAAAAGCCCAGTAATCACAATAAAAAGGCATTGCAGGAGCGCTCCATGATTCGGCTCACCGCTGAACTCACCCCGGCTGGCACCAGTTATCTGGCGACCGGCGAAGGCCAGCCCGTGGTCTTGATCCACGGCGTGGGCCTGAACAAAGAAATGTGGGGCGGCCAGATCGTCGGCCTCGCCACGCAATATCGGGTGGTCGCTTACGACATGCTTGGCCATGGCGCCAGCCCGCGACCGGCCAGCGGTACCGACCTGCTCGGTTACGCCGATCAGTTGCTGGAGCTGCTCGATCACCTCAACCTGCCGCAAGCAGCGGTGATCGGCTTCTCGATGGGCGGTCTGGTGGCGCGGGCCTTTGCGCTGCATTACCCGCAGCGCCTGCAAAGCCTGGTCGTGCTCAACAGCGTGTTCAATCGCAGCGAAGAGCAGCGCGCCGGCGTCATTGCGCGCACCGCTCAAGCCGCCGAACACGGTCCGGACGCCAATGCCGAAGCCGCGCTGTCGCGCTGGTTCAGCCGCGAATATCAGGCCGCCAACCCGGCGCAGATCGCCGCGATCCGCCAGACCCTGGCCGGCAATGACCCACAGGGTTACCTGACCACCTACGAACTGTTCGCGACGCAGGACATGTACCGCGCCGACGACCTGAGCAGCATTCAGGCGCCGACGCTGATCGCCACGGGCGAGCTCGACCCCGGTTCGACCCCGGAAATGGCCGAGCAACTGGCCCGCCGCATCCCCGGCGCGAAGGTTGCCGTGCTGGCGGAACAACGGCATATGATGCCCGTAGAGTCGCCGCGTCTGGTCAACCAGACGCTGTTGGAATTTCTCGAATTCGCACACTCCCGACAAAACCATATAAAGGGGATCGTTGCATGACACTCGCACGCTTCCAGATGTGCATCGGCGCAGAATGGGTCGATGCCCTCAGCGGCAAGACTTTCCAAAGCCTCAATCCGGCCCTGGCCGAACCTTGGGCTGAACTGCCTGACGCAGATGAGGCCGACGTCGAACGCGCTGTGCAATCAGCGCAAAGCGCGTTCGACAGCCCTGCCTGGCGCGGTCTGACCGCCACCGCGCGCGGCAAACTGCTGCGCCGCCTCGGTGACTTGATCGCCGAGAACAAAGAGCAACTGGCGCAGCTGGAAAGCCGCGACAACGGCAAACTGATCCGTGAAACCCGGGGTCAGGTGGGTTATCTGCCGGAATTCTTCCACTACACCGCCGGTTTGGCTGACAAGCTCGAAGGCGGCACCTTGCCGCTGGACAAGCCCGACCTGTTCGCCTACACGGTTCACGAAGCCATGGGCGTGGTCGCGGCGATCATTCCCTGGAACAGTCCGCTGTACCTGACCGCGATCAAACTCGCGCCGGCGCTCGCCGCCGGTAACACCATCGTAATCAAGCCGTCAGAGCACGCGTCGGCGACCATCCTTGAACTGGCGCGTCTGGCCCTCGAAGCCGGGATTCCGCCAGGCGTGGTCAACGTTGTGACCGGTTACGGCCCGAGCACCGGCGCCGCCCTTACCCGCCATCCGCTGATCCGCAAGATCGCCTTCACCGGCGGCGCGGCCACGGCCCGGCATGTGGTGCGCAGCAGCGCCGAGAACTTCGCCAAGCTGTCGCTGGAACTGGGCGGCAAGTCGCCGAACATCATTTTTGCCGACGCCGATCTCGACAGCGCGATCAACGGCGCGATTGCCGGGATCTATGCGGCCTCGGGCCAGAGCTGTGTGTCCGGTTCGCGATTGTTGGTGCAGGACGAGATTTACGACGAGTTTGTCAGTCGTCTGGTCGAACGGGCCAAACGCATCCGCATCGGCAACCCGCAGGAAGACAGCAGCGAAATGGGCCCGATGGCCACCGCGCAGCAACTGGCAGTGGTTGAAGGGCTGGTCGCCGACGCCATCGCAGAAGGCGCGCGCTTGCGCACCGGCGGCAAACGTCCGAGCGGTCTCGGTGAAGGTTGGTTCTACGAGCCGACGCTGTTCGAGTGCGATCGCAATTCGATGAGGATCATGCAGGAAGAAGTCTTTGGCCCAGTGGCGTCGGTCATCCGTTTCAAGGACGAGGCCCAAGCGCTGGCGATCGCCAACGACTCGCAATTCGGCCTCGCCGCTGGCATCTGGACGCGCGATCTGGGCCGCGCCCATCGCCTGGCGCGCGACGTGCGTTCGGGGATCATCTGGGTCAACACCTACCGCGCCGTTTCAGCGATGGCACCGATAGGCGGCTTCAAGAACAGTGGCTATGGACGCGAAAGCGGCATCGACTCGGTGCTGGCCTACACCGAACTGAAAACGGTGTGGATCAACCTCTCTCAGGCGCCAATGCCTGATCCGTTTGTGATGCGCTAGGAGTCCTGCGACATGATCGAACCCGGCATTTACAAAGACGTCATGAGCTCGTTTCCGTCCGGCGTCACGGTGGTCACCACCCTCGATCCGGATGGCGCCATCGTCGGCATCACCGCCAGCGCCTTCAGTGCGCTGTCGATTGATCCGGCGCTGGTGCTGTTCTGCCCCAATTACGCTTGCGACACCTACCCCGTGCTGCGTGACAGCAAGAAATTCGCAATCCATTTGCTGTCCGCCGAGCAGACCGCTGAAGCCTACGCCTTCGCCGGTAAAGGCAAGGACAAAGCCAAAGGCATCGAGTGGCACTTGAGCGAACTCGGGAATCCGATTCTCGCCAAAGCCACCGCAATCATCGAGTGTGAGTTGTGGCGTGAATACGACGGTGGCGACCACGCGATCATCGTTGGCGCAGTGAAAAATCTGATCCTGCCAGCGCAACCGGTAGCGCCGATGATTTATCACAAGGGCAAGCTGGGCGCCCTGCCCACCTTGGCCTGACGGATACACATTGTTCCCAATGTGGAAGCGGGCCTGCTCGCGAAGGCATCGTGTCAGTCGACATCAATGTCGAATGATCCACCGCATTCGCGAGCAAGCCCGCTCCCACAGGGAGAAACAGGGTGATTGGAGGAATGATGAGTCACGAAAAGTACGAAAAAGGCCTGAAGATCCGCACTCAGGTTTTGGGCGAAGCCTATGTGCAACGCTCAATAGAGAACGCCGACGACTTCACCCGTCCGCTGCAGGAAATGGTCACCGAATACTGCTGGGGTCATGTCTGGGGTCGCGAAGGTCTGTCGCTCAAAGAACGCAGCATGATCAACCTGGCGATGATCTCGGCGCTTAACCGCCCGCATGAACTCAAGCTGCATGTACGTGGCGCCTTGCGTAACGGCCTGAGTCGTGAGCAAATACGCGAAATTCTGCTTCAGGTCGGCATTTATTGCGGCGTCCCGGCGGCCGTGGACAGCTTCCGGCTCGCCCGTGAAGCCTTCGCCGAAGCCGACGCCGAGGCCTCCAGTTAACCCCTCGGCTGTTTAGATGCCCGTCTGGCATGGACAGCCAACTTAAAGAGCGGATCCCATGAAACGCCAGCCACTCGACGACACCTTCAAGGTCAATCGCAACCCCGTTACCCTGCGCGAAATCGTGCTGGATAAACTGCGTAGCGCGATCATGAATTTCCAGCTCATGCCAGGCGATCGTCTGGTTGAACGCGATCTGTGCGATCGCCTGGGCGTGAGCCGCACGTCGGTGCGCGAAGCCTTGCGTCACCTTGAATCCGAAGGCCTGGTGGAATTCGCTGACGCCAAGGGCCCGCGTGTCGCCATCATCACCCTGGCCGACGCCGTCGATATCTACGAACTGCGTTGCGTGCTGGAAGGCCTGATCGTTCAACTGTTCACCCTGCGCGCCAAAGCCAAGGACATCAAAGCCCTGGAAAAAGCCCTCGAAGAGAACCGCAAGGCGCTCAAGGACGGCGAGCTGCAACAGGTGATCGACTCGGTACAAGGCTTCTACGACGTCCTGCTCGAAGGCTCCGGCAACCACGTTGCGGCCACGCAATTGCGCCAGTTGCAGGCACGCATCAGCTACCTGCGGGCGACGTCGGTGTCCCAGGAAAACCGTCGTGGCGCCAGTAATCAGGAAATGGAAAAAATGGTCGCGGCAATCAAGAGCGGCGACCCGCTGCTGGCGCATCAGGCCTGCGTTGATCACGTCCGCGCTGCCGCGACGGTCGCCCTCGATTACCTCAAGCGCAAACAGGAAGAGACCGGCGCAACTCCCGCGATCACCCTGCCCATCGCGCTGAAAGAACCGCGCATAGGTCACTGACATGTCCAGCCCGAGCTTTTGCCCGAAATGCGGTGGCCCTGACCTCGGTCAGCAGGTGCCGCCGGGTGATACGCACGAGCGCCTGATGTGCCGCGGCTGCGGCTACATCCACTACGTCAATCCGAAGATCATTGCCGGCTGCATCATCGAGCAGGACGGCAAATACCTCTTGTGCCAACGAGCGATACCACCGCGTCCGGGCACATGGACGTTGCCAGCGGGCTTCATGGAAAGCGGCGAGACCACCGAGGAGGCGGCGCTGCGCGAAGTCTGGGAAGAAAGCGGCGTGCGCGCGGAAATCGTCTCGCCCTATTCGATCTTCAGCGTGCCGAAGATCAGCGAGGTGTACATCATCTTCCGCGCCCTCGCGCTGGAGATCACCGGCCAGTTCGGCCCCGAGACCCTGGACTACAAGTTCTTCGCCCCCGAAGACATCCCGTGGGAGCAGATCTACTACCCGGCGATCCGGCAGATCCTCGAGCGTTACATCGAGGAACGCCAGGCCGGGGTGTATGGGATCTACATGGGCAACGACGACAGCGGCAAGATTCATTTCATCCGCTGACGATCACCGTCGCCCCCACAGGGGATTTGTGGTGATTCTCAAAGTGGCGCCACGCCCTCGACGATGATGATTTCTGCCCTCGCCCATTCCTCGCGGTAGCGCTTCGCCTCCTGATATGCCGCCGAGTGGTAGCACGCCAGTGCTTGCTCGTAGCTATCGAATTCGATCACCACACTGCGCTGTGGCGTCTTGCGTCCTTCCATCGCCTCGCTGCGCCCGCCTCGCGCCAGAAATTTCGCGCCAAACTCGGCGAACGCTTTCGGGGCGCGTTGGGTGTATTGGCTGTAGTGATCGGGATCGGTGATGTCCACGAGAGCAATCCAGTACGCCTTCATAGTGACCTCTTGGTTGAATTTGTATTATGGTATACCACGAATTACATCCACATCGAGAGTCCAGCATGGCCTTCAACAGCATCGAAGAAATCATCGAAGATTATCGCCTCGGCAAAATGGTCCTGCTGGTCGATGACGAAGACCGGGAAAACGAAGGCGACCTGTTGCTGGCCGCCGACCGTTGCACGCCCGAAGCGATCAGTTTCATGGCCCGTGAGGCCCGGGGGCTGATTTGCCTGACATTGACCGACGATCATTGCCAACGCCTGGGGCTGGAGCAAATGGTGCCGAGCAACGGCAGCGTGTTCAGCACCGCGTTCACGGTTTCCATCGAAGCGGCGGTCGGCGTGACCACCGGCATTTCCGCCGCTGACCGCGCCCGTACGGTCGCCGCCGCTGTCGCCAGAGACGCCCGCGCCGAAGACCTTGTGCAGCCCGGGCATATCTTCCCGCTGCGCGCCAAGGAAGGAGGCGTGCTGACCCGCGCCGGCCACACTGAGGCCGGTTGCGACCTGGCGCGCCTGGCCGGGTTCACGCCCGCCTCGGTGATCGTCGAAGTAATGAACGATGACGGCACCATGGCCCGTCGCCCGGATCTGGAAGTGTTCGCGCGCAAGCACGGGATCAAGATCGGCACCATCGCCGACCTGATCCACTATCGCCTGAGCACCGAGCACACCATCGAACGCATCGGTGAGCGCGAATTGCCGACGGTCCATGGCACGTTCCGATTGATCACGTTTGAAGACCGTATCGAAGGCGGCGTGCACATGGCGATGGTCATGGGCGATTTGCGCCGCGAAGCGCCGACGCTGGTGCGCGTGCATGTGATCGATCCGCTACGCGATCTGGTCGGCGCCGAGTACAGCGGGCCGAGCAACTGGACATTATGGGCGGCGCTGCAGCGGGTCGCGGCCGAGGGCCATGGCGTCGTCGTGGTGTTGGCCAATCATGAGTCGTCCCAGGCTTTGCTGGAGCGTGTACCGCAACTGACTCAACCACCCCGACAGTTCAGCCGGTCGCAATCGCGGATTTATTCGGAAGTGGGAACCGGGGCTCAGATTCTGCAGAACCTTGGTGTGGGCAAGTTGCGCCATCTCGGCCCGCCACTGAAGTATGCAGGCCTGACCGGGTATGACCTGGAGGTGGTCGAGAGCATCCCGTTCACCGAATAATCCACGCCAAACACAATTCCAACTGTGGGAGGGGGCTTGCTCCCGAAGGCGATGTATCAGTCGACATCAATGTTCAATGGCCGACCGCGTTCGGGAGCAAGCCCCTTCCCACAAGGGTTTTGCATTTCCCGATCGTCATCTCACGGCCCCAAAAAGGACATTCGCCAGATAACCGGTAAGGCAAAGTGCTTGCACAAAGTTTGGAATACCATAATATGATATTCCATAGACCGGACATTCCAAAGAACGTCCATCTACTGCTCCCCGATAGGCGGGCAACAACGCAAGCCCGCTCAAAAACACAACAATGAGGGCGTAAAAATGGTGTTGAACAAAGCTGCAACCGCAATCCTTTTTGCCGGACTGCTGAGCGTCACCGGCCAGGCCGCCATGGCCGCCGAGAGCGTGAATTTTGTCAGTTGGGGCGGAAGCACCCAGGATGCGCAGAAACAGGCCTGGGCTGACCCGTTCAGCAGGGCCAGCGGCATCACTGTCGTGCAGGACGGTCCGACCGACTACGGCAAACTCAAAGCCATGGTCGAAAGCGGCAACGTGCAATGGGACGTGGTCGATGTCGAAGCCGATTTCGCCCTGCGCGCCGCCGCTGAAGGGCTGCTCGAACCCCTCGATTTCAACGTCATCCAGCGCGACAAGATCGACCCACGCTTTGTCAGCGATTACGGCGTCGGCTCGTTCTTCTTCTCCTTCGTCCTCGGCTACAACGAAGGCAAGCTCGGCGCTGCCAAGCCGCAAGACTGGACGGCGCTGTTCGACACCAAGACCTACCCCGGCAAACGCGCCCTGTACAAATGGCCAAGCCCCGGCGTGCTCGAACTGGCGCTGCTGGCCGATGGCGTACCCGCCGACAAGCTCTACCCGCTGGACCTGGATCGCGCCTTCAAGAAACTCGACACCATCAAGAAAGACATCGTCTGGTGGGGCGGCGGCGCGCAGTCGCAGCAACTGTTGGCCTCGGGTGAAGTCAGCATGGGTCAGTTCTGGAACGGCCGCATTCACGCCCTGCAAGAAGATGGCGCGCCGGTGGGTGTGAGCTGGAAGCAGAATCTGGTCATGGCTGACATTCTGGTGATTCCAAAAGGCTCGAAAAACAAGGACGCGGCGATGAAGTTCCTGGCCAACGCCAGCAGTGCCAAAGGCCAGGCCGACTTCTCCAACCTGACCGCTTACGCCCCGGTCAACGTCGACAGCGTGGCGCGCCTGGATTCGGTGCTGGCCCCGAACCTGCCGACTGCCTACGCTAAGGATCAGATCACTCTCGACTTCGCGTACTGGGCCAAAAACGGCCAGGCCATCGCGACACGGTGGAACGAATGGCTGGTCAAATGAAAATGGCGGCCACTGCGTCCCGTCCCTCCACTGCCACCGGGAGCGCCGCAAGCGCTGCCGGCTCGGCCGCAGGACAAAAGGCGATTGCGATGCCGCAAGCCCCCTCCCTCAGACAACGCTGGCGCGGCGCCGGCAACCTCGTCCCGGCGCTGCTGTTCCTCGGCCTGTTCTTTCTGGCGCCGTTGATTGGTTTGCTGTTGCGCGGTGTGCTCGAACCCACCCCGGGCCTTGGCAACTATGAACAACTGTTCGCCAACTCGGCGTATGCCCGCGTGCTGCTCAACACCTTTTCAGTGGCCGGGCTGGTGACACTGTTCAGTCTGTTGCTGGGCTTCCCGCTGGCCTGGGCGATCACCTTGGTGCCTCGCGGCTGGGGTCGCTGGATCCTCAACATCGTGTTGCTGTCGATGTGGACCAGCCTCCTCGCCCGCACCTATTCGTGGCTGGTGCTGCTGCAAGCCTCAGGGGTGATCAACAAGGCTTTGATGGCGCTGGGCATCATCGATCAGCCGCTGGAAATGGTGCATAACCTGACCGGCGTGGTGATCGGCATGAGCTACATCATGATTCCGTTCATCGTGCTGCCATTGCAGGCGACCATGCAGGCCATCGACCCGATGATCCTGCAGGCCGGCTCGATTTGCGGGGCCAGCCCATGGACCAACTTCTTGCGGGTGTTCCTGCCCCTGTGCAGGCCCGGGCTGGCGTCCGGTGGGTTGATGGTGTTTGTGATGTCGCTCGGTTACTACGTCACCCCGGCGCTGCTGGGCGGAGCGCAGAACATGATGCTGCCGGAGTTCATCATTCAGCAGGTGCAATCGTTCCTCAACTGGGGCCTGGCCAGTGCCGGCGCCGCGTTGCTGATCGCCATCACCCTGGTGCTGTTTTACTTCTACCTGAAGCTTCAGCCGGAATCCCCGGTTGGCGCCAGCAACGCGAGGTAAGCCGAGATGCTCCTGACTCCCAATGCCATGAGCCGCCGGATGCGTTTCGGGCTCTACACCACCACCGGGCTGATCGGTTTGTTTCTGCTGTTGCCGATCGTGTTCATCGTCCTGCTGTCGTTTGGTTCGTCCCAATGGCTGGTGTTCCCGCCACCGGGGTGGACACTGAAATGGTACGGCCAGTTCTTCTCCAACCCCGACTGGATGAATGCGGCACTCGCCAGCCTCAAGGTGGCGGTGCTGACGACCGTCTGCGCCGTGATCCTCGGTCTGCCGACAGCGTTTGCCTTGGTACGTGGGCGCTTTCCCGGCCGGGAATTGCTCTATGGCCTGTTCACTCTGCCGATGATCGTGCCGCTGGTGATTATCGCCGTGGCGGTGTACGCGCTGTTCCTCAAGCTCGGTTACACCGGGACGATGTTTGCCTTTGTGGTCAGCCATGTGATCGTCGCGTTGCCGTTCACCATCATCTCGATCATCAACTCGCTGAAGCTGTTCGATCAGTCGATCGAAGACGCGGCTGTGATCTGCGGCGCCTCACGCCTGCAAGCGGTGCTCAAGGTGACGTTCCCGGCGATTCGTCCGGGCATGGTCGCCGGCGCCCTCTTCGCCTTCCTCGTTTCGTGGGATGAAGTGGTGCTCAGCGTGATGATGGCCAGCCCGACCCTGCAAACCCTTCCCGTGAAAATGTGGACCACCCTGCGCCAGGACCTGACACCGGTGATCGCCGTCGCTTCGACGCTGCTGATCGGCCTGTCGGTATTGGTCATGGTGATCGCCGCCGCCCTGCGCCGGCGCAACAACATCAGCGCCTGAGCGCCCAGGAGTACGACATGAGTGCCGTGATCAAAGACGCATCCCAGCAGAACGACAACCCCCTGGTCAGCCTGCGCAACCTGAACAAGCACTACGGCGACTTTGCCGCCGTGGACAACATCTCCCTGGACATCAAGGACGGTGAGTTCCTCACCTTCCTCGGCTCCAGCGGTTCCGGAAAAAGTACGACACTGTCGATGCTCGCCGGTTTCGAAACCCCGAGCAGCGGCGAGATCCTCGTCAACGGCCAGTCGCTGGTCAATGTGCCGCCGCACAAGCGCGACATCGGCATGGTGTTTCAGCGTTACTCGCTGTTCCCGCACCTGTCGGTGCGCGACAACATCGCCTTCCCGTTGGCGATCCGCAAACTCGCTGCGGCCGAACGCGACAAGCGTGTCGATGCGATGCTCAAACTGGTGCAACTTGAACAGTTCGCTCATCGCCGCCCTTCGCAACTGTCCGGCGGCCAGCAACAACGAGTCGCCATCGCCCGGGCGCTGGTCTATGAGCCACGCATTCTGCTGATGGACGAACCGCTGGGTGCGCTGGACAAAAAACTGCGCGAAGACCTGCAAGACGAACTGCGCCAACTGCATCGTCGGTTGGGCATCACCATCGTTTACGTGACCCACGATCAGGAAGAAGCCATGCGGTTGTCCCAACGCATTGCGATTTTCAGTCACGGCAAGATCGTTGGTTTGGGCAGCGGGTATGACCTGTATCAGAATCCGCCGAACGCGTTTGTCGCCTCGTTCCTCGGCAACTCGAACTTCCTCAAACTCAAGGCGCAGGGCAATGCGGCCGCGAGTTTTGAAGGGCAGCCGCTGTCGATCCGACTGACCGCAGGCCTGCACACTGATCAGGATGTGCTGCTGATGGTACGCCCGGAAAAAGCCTTGGCCCTGAGCGTGCAGCAAGCGAGCGATGAGCCGTTGATGGGGGGGTGGAATGAGGTGTCAGCGACGGTGGTTGAAGTGCTGTTTCTCGGCGAGAGCCAGACCTGCAGCGTGGTGACCTCGGGCGGGACGTCGATGACCGTCAAAGCGCTGTCGGCGGCGGGCATGCCACTCAAGGCGGGGGATCCGGTACGCGTACGCTGGGCCACCGCCGATGCCTGCGTCTACACCGAATGGAGCGAAAGCGACCTGAACAAAGCCGCCGGCGCTCACTAAACGCATCAACACACTACAAATCCCCCTGTGGGGCGAATCCAAAAAATCGTCCATCGCCGGTCAAATCTGTGGGAGCGGGCTTGCTCGCCGCCACAGGTTTTGTGGCCCTCAGTTAATCGCGGCAAAACCCTCAATCTGATCCGGCCACGGCGTCAACACTTCAAACCCGCTTTCCGTCACCGCCACCATGTGCTCCCATTGCGCGGATAACGAACCGTCCTTGGTCAGTACAGTCCAGCCGTCCGGCATGTTCTTCACATGACGTTTACCCGCGTTCAGCATCGGTTCGATGGTGAAAATCATCCCGGCCTTGAGCTTCATGCCTTGATTGGGAAAACCGTAATGCAGGATCTGCGGCTCATCGTGGTAGACCTTGCCGATTCCGTGCCCGCAATACTCGCGCACCACACTGAAGCCTTCCTTCTCCGCCAGGCTCTGGATCGCATGGCCGATATCACCCAGGGTCGCACCCGGACGCACCGTGCGAATGCCGGCGCACATGGCGTCGTAAGTGGTCTTGATCAAGTGCTGCGCCTGCGGCGTCGCTTCACCCACCACATACATGCGGCTGGTATCGCCGAACCAACCGTCCTTGATCACCGCGATGTCGAGGTTGACGATGTCGCCATCCTTCAACGGTGTGCCCGATGGAATGCCGTGGCACACCGCGTCGTTGACCGAGGCGCAGACCGTTTTTGGAAAGCCGTGATAACCGACATTGGCCGGAACCGCTTTCTGTACGTTGACGATGTAGTCATTGCACAGCCGATCCAGTTCATCCGTGGTCACGCCAGCCTTGACGTGCGGCACCAGCATCGCCAGCACTTCGGCGGCGAGCTTGCCGGCGACGCGCGATTGAGCGATCTCGGCCCGGGTATTGATCTTGATCTGGTTTCTCATGCGGTGACGGCTTCCTGAGTCAGTGTTTGCAAATCCAGCCCACCGTTCTGCTCGGCGCGGATGAGCAAGCGGCAAATGGCGCTGTGATCGAGGTTGGGGTGCAACTCGGCGAGCATGCCGATGCGCATCCAGTGCTCGGCCTGCGCGTTGATCGAGCGGCTGAGGGCGTTACTGGAGATGCGCAGATTCTCGTGCATGTCTTCTGAAATCTTTACGATGCCCATGGCAAAATCCGATACGAAATGTATACGGATCATATATTAGTCATCGGAGTAAACGAAACCATTGCGCCGAACATTGACGACACAATCCATTCCCAAATGCATGACTAATCTGAATCAGACACGCTTCAACGCCTGCTTATGCGCATACATCGCGCCATCCGCATCCGCCAGCAGCCGATCCACAGTGTCATGGCGCTTGGCGTCGTACTCGATCTGGCCGACGCTGAAGCGAATCGCATAACCACGCTGCAACATGGCGTTGCGCTCCTGGAGAATCTCGTTGAGTCGCGCCATGATCGCCGTGGTTTCGACGTGACTGGAGCCTGTCAGCAAGGCGACAAATTCATCGCCGCCCAATCGCCCGACCACGTCGCTCTCACGAAAGGCAATGCGCAGCACGTCGGCAAAGGTCTTGAGCGCACTGTCACCCTCGGCATGACCATAGAGATCGTTGATCTGCTTGAAGTCATTGAGGTCGAAGAAAAGCAGCGTCGCCGGCCTGTTCAGCCGTGCGCAAGCATCCAGCGCGTGCTGGGCCAACTGCATGAACCCACGGCGATTGGACAACAGCGTCAACTCGTCCATGCTCGCGATCTGTACCGCCATCAACTCCTGCTCGGCCATACCAGCCAGGTCACGCAGTAGCGCACGTTCTTCGTCATCGAGTTCACGGGGTTTGGTGTCGATCAGGCAAAGCGTGCCCATCTTGTTGCCATTGGGCACGGTCAACGGGTAGCCGGCGTAGAAGCGAACGTTCGGTTCGCCCGTGACCAGTGGGTTGTCATGGAAACGCTCGTCCTGGCGGGCGTCGGGCACCAGCAACAAATCGTCCTTGAGAATCACATGACCGCAGAATGAGACGTCCCTGGGCGTTTGCGTGACCTCCAGCCCGACACAAGACTTGAACCACTGCCGATCCTTGTCGACCAGTGTCACCAGGGCAATCGGCACATTGAACAGGCGCCTGGCCAATCGCGTCAGTCGATCGAAACGCTCCTCCGGAGCAGAATCGAGAAGGTTGAGTCCGTGCAGCGCTTGAATGCGCGCGTCTTCATTGGCGGTTTTTCCTGGGACCAGCATTCGCACACTCCATTGGCATCCATACACTTCAGCGTAGCGCTAATTCAGCAACGGCTCAGATTCTCATCCCCCCGCCACCGGACACGGCCCGCCGGCATCGGCCCAGAGCTTGAACTGGTTCACGAATAGGTCGTGGGGCACCGGCACCGGCGCACGCCCTGCCCCGGGGTTCCAGCCCCATAGCACCAGTTTGTCCTCGCTGACGTGTTTGATCAGCGCGGCAAAATCGCGATCACCGTTGCTCGAACGGTCCTTGATCATCGCGCAGAGTTTGTCCGCTGGCAGGCCAATCCAGGCCATTTTGTGCGCCGCCGGCGGCAGGCTCCAGTGCGGCGCACCGGGAGGCGCATGGGGGCCGTAACTGGCGGGCGGATTGCTTTGGGCGTGACACGTTGCGCACGGCAAACCGGCGGCGCCCTTGCCGTCCATGCCCCGCACCACGTTCATCGCGTGGGGCGTGCCGGCATCGAATTGCAAGGGTGAATCCCCGGGAATGTGGCAGTTCTGGCAACGCGGGCTCTGGAATACTTTCTGAATGGTGTCGAACGCCTTCAAGGCTTGCTGATCATCGGCGAACAGTTGCGAGGCGTACCCGCCTGCACCCATCAGAACCAGTGCGCCCAACAGCAGATGTCGTTTCATCTCACACCCCCGACAATTGCAGCGGCAATTGGCGCAGTCGCTGCCCGGTCAAAGCAAACACGGCGTTGGCCACCGCCGGTGCGGTCGGCGGCACACCCGCCTCGCCGATGCCGCCGGGTTTATCGTGGCTGGGCACGATATGCACCTCAACCACCGGCATTTCGTTGAGGCGTAGCACCTGATAGTCGTGATAGTTGGACTGCGTGACCATGCCGTCCTTGAGCGTGAGTTTGCTATGCAGCGCCATGCCAAGACCGAAGGTGATGCACGACTCCATCTGCGCCGCGATGCTCTGTGGATTGACCGCGATCCCGCAATCCACCGCGCACACTACGCGATGCACACGAATGGCCAGATTGTCCTGAGAAACCTCGGCCACTTGCGCCACATAGCTGCCAAACGATTCGTGCACCGCCACGCCCAAGGCATGCCCGTCCGGCAGCGGCGCCGACCAGTTGGCCTTCTCCACCGCCAGATTCAGCACGCCGAGATGCCGTGGATGCGCCTTGAGCAACGTGCGGCGGTAGTCGACCGGATCCTTGCCTGCCGCAGCGGCCATTTCGTCGATCAACGACTCCATGACAAACCCGGTGTGGCTGTGCCCCACTGAGCGTAACCACAGCACATTGATCCCGGTCTGCGGCGAATGCAGTTCAACCTGATGATGGGCCAGACCTTTGACGTAAGGGCTGTCGGCCACGCCCTCAACCGACGTCGGGTCGATGCCGTTCTTGACCATGGTCGCCTCCATCAGCGTACCGGTCATGATCGATTGCCCGACCAGCACATGCTGCCAGCTCAACGGCATGCCATCGGCTCCCAGCCCTATACGCGCCTGATGCAGGAACATAGAGCGGTAATAACCGCCGCGAATGTCATCCTCGCGCGACCATACGGTTTTCACCGGCATGCCCGCCGCTTTCGCCACCTCCACCGCTTCGGCCACAAAATCGGAGGTTGGATTGGCCCGACGACCAAAACCGCCGCCAAGGAATTCGGTGTGGATTTCGACCTGCTCGGGTTTAAGTCCGGTGATCTTGCCGGCAATCATTTGGTCCAGCGTCTGAAATTGCGTACCGGTCCAGATTTCACACTTCTGGGCGCTGATCTTCACCGTGCAATTGAGCGGTTCCATCGGCGCGTGAGCCAGGTATGGCACGCTGTACTCAACGTCGATCTTTTTCGCCGCTTTACCGAAGTTGCCCATGGCATCCCCGGCCTGACTGGCCGACGTGCCCGGAGTGGCGGCCAGTTTGCGAAAGCGCTCCAGCACGTTCTCGCTGCTCAGGTCTGCGTGCGGCCCCAGGTCCCAATCGACTTTCAGCGCATCACGGCCCAGTTTCGCCGCCCAATAATGCTCGGCGATCACGGCCACCCCGGTCGGCACTTGCACCACTTTATGCACGCCCGGCACGGCCAGCGCTTCGGCGCCCTCGAAGGATTTGACGCGGGCACCGAATACCGGCGCTCGGGCAACCATCGCCGTCATCAACCCTTCAAACTGCACGTCCATGCCGAACCTGGCGCGGCCGGTGATCTTCTCTGGGGTATCGAGGCGTTTCGTGGGTTTGCCGATGACCTTCCAGTCCTTGGCCTCTTTAAATGTAATGGATTTCGGATCGGGCACCGGCAATTGCCCGGCGGCGTCCGCCAACTCGCCGTAAGTGGCGCGTTTATCGCCAGCGATCACCACGCCCGACTCGGTGCGAATCGTCGAAGGCGCCACGTCAAAACGCTTGGCCGCCGCCTCAACCAGCATCTGCCGCGCCGTGGCACCCGCCAGCCGATAGCGGTCGAACTCCATCCAGGTCGAGGTCGAGCCGCCGGTAATCTGCATGCCGCCAAAACCGGGTAGACCGTAATCGGCGGCCGAGGCTGGCGAGTGTTCGACGCGAATCTTCGACCAGTCGGCCTCCAGCTCTTCGGCGATCAGCATGGTCAGCCCGGTCCAGATGCCCTGCCCCATCTCCGAATGCCCAAGCAGCACGGTGACGCTGTTGTCCGGCGCAATGCGCAGGAACGCATTGGGCGCAAAGACCTTGCCTTCATTCTCCGCCGCCAACGCAAAACGATGGGCGCCGGGCACCACAAACGCCACCACCAGACCGCCGCCCAACATGGCACTGCCTTTGAGAAAACCCCGACGCGATACGGGACTGTTCATGGTCTGTCTCCCCGTCTGGTTCAACCGATTTCGGACGCACGTTTGACCGCGGCGCGAATTCTTGGATAAGTGCCGCAACGGCAGATATTGCCGGAGAGCGCCTGATCGATATCGCTGTCGGTGGGTTTGGGGATTTTCGCCAATAGGGCTGCGGCGGACATGATCTGCCCGGACTGACAATAACCGCACTGCACCACATCCAGTTCTGCCCAGGCTTGCTGCACCGGGTGCGAGCCGTCCGTGGACAGGCCTTCGATGGTGAGGATTTTCTGCCCATGGGCGACGGCGGTGGCCGGGGTGATACAGGCGCGCAACGGAGCACCGTCGACATGCACGGTGCAGGCGCCGCACTGGGCCATGCCGCAGCCGAATTTGGTACCGGTCAGGTGCGCGATATCGCGCAGAACCCAGAGCAACGGCATGTCCGCGGGGACATCGAGCTCCTGATCCTTGCCATTGATATTCAGGGTCAGCATCGGGGATTTTCCTCAGACTCACGGTGTTCTGAAGGGTCGTCGCTGCGGCCGCGAAGCCTGCGCACGCTTGGGCTTATCCCATTGAGCTAAGCGCAATTTGCGTTTTAGGCCAGATGCGGCGACCACCGGTCATGCATGAGTGCTTTGAATGGTGAGGGTGTCGCAGACTCTCGCTAACCCACATTCCGTCTGCGTAAACATCATTGCGTGAGCGCGTTTAAATGACACTCCGCGTTACGCCATACAGGCTACAAAACCTTGCGCCGTTACCTACGCGTACGCCAGAATCCGCCGGCTTACACGGCTGTGGGGCGGGTTGTATCGTTTCCCTGTCACTGCAAAACAGTGATCGGGTTTGGTAGCCCGTCTGTAATGGTCGTGTGGCAACACCTTGTGCAGTCTTTCATATGGTGGTCATGCGTGGGGCTCCTTTGCGAGCGCCGGGTTCCTATTGCAGCCGGTCTACCAACCCGCGTATGGCCGCCACCCTCGTTTGGTAGCGAAAGTGATGGTTCCTTGAAATCTGCAATAGGAGTTTCATCCATGTTCAAAATCACACCCAACCCACCGCACACCGATCCAGTCCCACACGACCCCGCCCTTGACCCGCAAAAGGTCAAAGAAGCAACTGATCGCGCCCTCGACTACTACCTCAGACCCGAAGCACTGTCGGCCCCGCCAAGCTCGCCCAAGTTTCGCCCCGTCTTTCTCGTCGATCCCACGCTGGATGAAGAAACCCTGCTCGTCGAAGCCTGTGAGTCGCTGTCATACGCTCATGCCATGGCCGGTAACATCGCCGACTCGGTGGGCGGCCCGGAGCGAAAACCGCTGCTGGCACTGCAACAGGTGATCATGTTGAACGAGCTGTTGGTCAACCGATTGCTGGATAAACTGCGCCTGCCGCAGTAGGTACCACACGGTTCGCCATGCAGGGCCAGTGCATCCTGCATGGCGATCTTGAACCCGGCGTCCATACTGATCTTTGCGCACGGCATCCTCCACTCAACGGTCCGGACACCGACATGCCCTCCCCTGAATCCACTCTTTTGCAGAGCTGGCACGACAACGCCCACGTCTGGATCGAAGTGGTCCGCAGCGGCGCGATTGAAAGCCGTCAGCAGGTCACCGATCAGGCGATCCTGCTGGCAATCATGGGCCGGCAACCTGCGCGCGTGCTCGACCTGGGTTGCGGCGAAGGCTGGTTATTGCGGGCACTGGCGGATCGGGGCATTGCTGCGGTGGGCGTGGATGGCAACGCGACGTTGGTTGAAGCGGCGCGTTTGGCCGGTGCATCGCAAGTGCAGGTCGCCAGTTATGAAGCGCTGGTTGAAGCGAATGTGGACATCGGGCGGGACTACGACCTGATCTGCGCCAATTTCTCTCTGTTGCATCAGGACATCATCCCGCTGCTCGCGGCGATGAACGCCTTGCTGGTGCCCGGCGGTGTGCTGGTGATCCAGACGCTGCACCCATGGGCCGTCGCGGCGGGCGATTATCAGGATGGTTGGCGGCAAGAGACCTTCGCCGGGTTCGAAGGCCAGTGGCAGCCGATGCCGTGGTATTTCCGCACGCTGTCGAGCTGGATCAATGCGCTCGACATGGCAGGTTTCCAGTTGGCCGCACTGCAAGAACCGCAGCATCCGCAAAGTCCTGTGCCGCAGTCGTTGCTGATGGTGGCTGAGCGGCGCTAGTTTCAGTCACGCAGCTCCCACAGGGTTTTACAGTGCTTGCTGGATCAGCGGCGGGCCACTGAGGCGGTATTGCGCCAAAAGGCGCATCACACAGCCCACTTTCAGCAGGGTTGGGCCAATGATGGTCATGGCGTGCATCACTACCAACAGCGCGATCGGCATGTGGCCATCGTAGAGGTAGGCGCCGGTGGGCCGCTTGAAGCGCAGCAATGCGGCTGGCTCAAGGACAAGTTCGGTGTTTCGTGGCAAATCGTGCCGGTGGCGTTCATGCACATGATGCGGGATGCGGACACCCGCAAATCCCAGCGGGAGATGCAGGCCATGTACACCCTGAAAAAACTCGACATTGCCCAACTGGAACGAGCCTTTGCCGGCCAGAGCTAATACACTCGGGCGCTGGCCTGCCGGGAACGACGTCGATGAAACACGCTGCCGCGAAAAACCCTGAAAAAGCCCCGCGTTTCTGGCGCGACGAGGCCCTGCCCTTCATCGAAGCCCGGGCCATCGCCGATGGTCGCGAGGTTTGTTATGCGCGGCATTCTCATGCGCACTTCTCCATCGGGGCGATTACCGCCGGGCGCAGCACATATGTGCATGAACAGGCGCAGTTCGAAGTCGCCGCCGGCACCGTGGTGTTGATGAACCCCGGTGATGTGCACGCCTGCAATCCGATCAATGATCAGCCGTGGTCATACCTGATGCTGTACGTCGAAACGCCATGGCTAACCGATTTGCAACATCAACTGGGCTTCAGTGCCGAGCTTGAATTCCGCCGCTTTGCGACCACCCATCTCAACGATGCCGGCCTGTTCCGCGATCTCAAGGGGTTATACGAAATTCTCGTCGACGGGCAACAGGATGTGCTGCGAAAACAGAGCGCTGCGGTCGAGTTTTTCACGAATCTGCAATTGCGCCTGAACCCGGTTGAACAGCCATCGCGCGAGCCGAATTTCAAGCTTGAACGCGCCGCCGATTACATCCGCGAACACTGCACCGATCTGCTGAGCCTCGATGACATTTGCCGCGCGGCGCAGTTGTCGCCGTCGTACCTGATCCGCGCCTTCAAGCAGCATTACGGCATGACGCCCCATGCGTTTGTGATCAACCAGCGCATCCAGTTCGCTCGCGAGCGGTTGCGCAGTGGACGGTTGATTGCCGATGTGGCGCTTGAGGCGGGGTTTGCCGATCAAGCGCACTTTCAACGGGCGTTCAAACAGCATCTGGCGGCGACGCCGGGGCAGTATCGGGGCTGACAGCAATCCCCTGTGAGGATTTCAAGGCAACAACAGATAAATCGCACACACCGCCAACAACCCTGCCATCAGCCTGTTGAACAGGCGCAACCCCGCCGGGTTGCCCAGGTAGCCGCGCAAGAACGTCCCGGCATACGCCCAGCAGCCCACCGACAGATAGCAGATCACCAGATACACCGCCGCGAACTGCCAGACCAGCCGCGCCTCGCCATCGGCGACAAACGCGCCCATGCCGGCCACGCACGCCAGCCAGGCTTTCGGGTTGAGCCACTGCATGACCGCGCCATAGAGCATCGAAGGTGCGCGGCCCGAGTCCCCGGCATTCAACTGCCCGTTGTCGGTCGCCAGCTTCCAGGCCATGAACAGCAGAAACGCCACCCCGGCCAGTTGCACGACGCGGGTCATGAATGGCCAGAGTTTGAGCACTTCATGCAGCCCCAAGCCCATCAGCACCAGCAACAAGACAAAGCCCAACGTAGCTCCGGCGACATGCCGTTGGCTGGCGCGAAAGCCGAACTGCGCGCCGCAACTCAGCGCCACGATGTTGACCGGGCCGGGGGTAATGGACGCGGCCAGGGCAAACGCCGCCATCGAAACAATCAGACTCATCGCACACCTGCTTCAAACCAAGGAACAAGGCGTCCACGGTAACCAGCGCCCTGACCACGGTATTGAAGAAAATGCCCCTGCGATCAATCCAGACGCGGCACCGTAAAGCGGAACTCACTGCCCTGCCCTGGCTCACTCTCGGCAACGATACGTCCGCCATGCGCCTCGACGATGCCTTGGGTGATGTACAAACCCAGGCCTGAGCCCGTCGGATTGCCCTCTTTCACTGTCCAGTAACGGTCGAATACATGGGGCAGGTTTTCACTGGGAATCCCCTCGCCGCTGTCACGCACGGTGAAGACAATTTCATCGCCGACCAATTTGGCATGGACGCCGACCGTGCCCAAGCGCGGGGTGAACTTGATCGCATTGCCGACCAGATTCGACAGCACTTGAAACAATCGCTCGGGGTCGGCGTGGATGCGCAGATCGGGGTCTGCCTCGAAGGAAATGCTGATGTCCTTGTCCAGTGCCAAAGGTGCGAGCAATGCTTGCGCCTCTTCGAACATCTGCCCGACATCGAGTTTCTGTGGCGTGATGACGTAGCGCCCGGCGTCGATTTTCGAGGTATCGAGCAGGTCTTCCAGCAACGTGTTCATACGTCCGGCGGCCTGTTGCATGGTGTCGATGGCCGTGGAGATTCGGCGCGAAGTGTGCGGGCCGTCGGAGCTGAAAGCCTTCTGCATCATGCCGCAGAGCATCGAGATAACCGTCATCGGATTGCGCAGATCGTGCGACACCACTGCGACCAGTTCATCGCGGGCGCGCACCGCTTCCTGTTCGCGGCATACCTGTCGGGCCAAGTCATTTTCCAGCGCCGAACGACGCAGATCGTTGGCGGCGAACAGATCGCCGTGGCTCCACTTGGTGGAGATACCGGCCATCTCGACCTTCCAGATTTCGAACGAGGTACGCGGGCGCAGGCGCAAACCAGCGTCGGAGTTTTCCAGATCCAGCGGCTTGTGAGGGTCGCCGCTCCAGTTGATGTTTTCTTTAACCTCCGGACGGAACCACAGCACGCCGTTATCCACCGGTTTTGGCAGGCTCATGGCAAGCACGCCGCTGGCCACCTGTTGATAGTGCGCGGCTGGCGGGTAAACGCTGGCCAGGTGATGGCTGGCAAATACCGGCTCACCGGTGCCTTGCAGCCATTTGTGCAGCGCACGGATTTCTTCCGGTTCCGGGCAGTGACCGTAACGGTGCAACTGATTGTCTTCAATGATGGCGATACCACCAGCGTTGGTCAGCGCCATGAGCACTTGCGGCTGGTTCGCCAACCCGTCGAAAACATTTTGCGGCGAGTCGATCATCGCCTGATTGAGCAACGCCAAAGCGTCGACTTTTTCTTCACGCTGGCGGCTGAGTTCCAGCGCTTCCATCGCACTGATCTGCAGTGACAGAACCTGACCGATAGTCTGGCAAGCCATGCGCAGGTCGTGTGGAACGTGCAGCGGCTGACGGTTGCCGCAACTGATCAAGCCCCACAGTTTGTCGCCTTTGAGCAACGAGATGCTCATCGATGACAGCACGCCCATGTTCTTCATGTACTGGCAGTGGATCGGCGACACGCTGCGCAGCGTGGCAAAGCTCAGGTCCAGGGGGGTGTGCGTATCGGGACGCAGCTTCGGCACCAGCGGCACTGGCTGATAGTCAGCGTCAGGGATGATCCGCAGCCAATTGGTGCGGTACAACTCGCGAGCCTGCTCGGGAATGTCGGAGGCCGGGAAGAACAGGCCGTTGAACACTTCCATCGACGGCGATGAGGCTTCGGCGATCACCTGGCCGTGCCCTTCCTCCTCGAAACGGTAGATCAGCACCCGGTCGTAACCGGTCATGGCCTGGATTTCCTTGACGCTGATGTCGTACAGCGCCTGCAGCGTAGTGGCGGCTTGCAAGCGCTGAAGCATCCGCCCCAGGTGGGTCTGTCTGCCGGCCACGTTGCGCGGCTGGAAGTTTTCGACGTGGATTTCCAGCTCCAGAATCAGCACGCCCTGATGGCGGTGCAGCAGACCTTCGAACGCAGTGCCATTGAGCTGGAAATGCAGCGGCGGGGCATCGAAGAATGCCGACTGCAGCAACGCTTGGCGCACGGTCTGGGCTGGCGCGTCGCCAATCAGGTGCTCAAGCGGCAGGCCGATCAGATCCTCTGGTGTGCGGGCCAGCAAGGTGTCGACGTTGGCGCTGACCTGAATGATGTTCAGCGCAGGCTCGCTCAGGGTCAGCAACAAACCGTGGGGCTGGATGGCGCCAGGGAAACGAATCGGCTCGTCGGCACAGTTGTCCAACAGTTTTTCAAAAGCTTCTTTGTCTTGCGGGCTCATGCCAGTACCTCCCGGCTATCGAGCCAGCGCTCGAAACAGCTGAATGTGTTTTGCGCCGCCAGCACAACGGCTTCGCGTTCGGCGGTGGGCATTGGGCGACTGCCCAGGTATTCAATGAACTCGCGCCAGCGGCGACCGGTGGCGGCGCCGTAAACATCAAGAAACGCGGCACCGTTTTGCGCTTCAAGGCCCAAACGGCTGGCGATTTCCCGGCGCAGAATCTGCCCGCCCAGGGTCGCGCCTTCAAGCACGTACAACACGCCAAGGCTGGTGGCGCTTGAGTCGATCAGTGGCAACCGCTGACACATCGGCAAGCTGTCGATCGCCGCCCCGCAATCCCCCAGGGCTTTCAGGTCGCTGTGCAGTGTCTGGGCTTTGAGGCGTGGTGACAGATCGAAATCGGCGGGAATCGCATCGCTGTCCCGCAACGCGCTTTCCAGCGGTAAATAAAAGCCGTAATAGGCCTGGATCAGCCGCTTAAAGGCGGGCACATCAAGGGCGTCGGAGAAAAAAGGCAGACGCTTTTCCAGCGCGATATGCAACTCGGCAGTCCCGGCTCGTAGGTCTTGCAACACCGGTGGCACATAAACCTCACGGGGCTTTGCTTGCATGTAGATCGCTCTTGGTGGGGCCACTTGGGGCCAGGCGGGGTTTGGAGAGACATTGGGCGAAATCTTACACGCCAATCGCCTTTTCTGACCGCAAGGATCAATTTTTTCGCCAAAAGGGACGCCTCAGATTGTTTCTGAGCGGTTCGGTATCCGGAAAGTTCGACCGGACTGACCAACGCCCCTGCCCGTGGTACCACGACGGCGATGGGCCAATAGTTCGCCAGGCCCTGTAACCGTTGTTGCGCAGGCAGTTGTCGAGGGCGACTTCGGCGCTGTTGAAGGCGAAACGCGCTTAAATCTCACACGGGCCTTTGAGTTCGACCTGATTGCCGTCCGGATCAAAGCAGTACAGGGACAGGCCGTAGCCCTCGGCACCGAAGCGGTTGGCGGCTTTTCCCACGGTCAGCCCGAAAGACTGCAAATGCGCAGTCAGCGCGTCCTCATTGAACGGTTCAATGCGCAGGCAGAAGTGATCGACGTTGCGCCGCTCGGCCCCGGCCGCCCCGCCGCCCTTGCGGCCAAGTTCGCCCTGCAGGTCGACGAGGTCGATCATTGAGGTGCCGGCACGCAAGTGCACCAGCCCCAACGGCTCGTTACGCTTGACCACTTCGGCGCCGAACACCTGGCCGTAGAACTCGATGCTGCGTTGCAGGTTCGCAACGCGCAGGACGATGTGATCGATGTGTTGGATGACGAACGGTTGCATGGGTTTGATTCCTCACATTCAGCGGCCCGGTGATTGTGCTGCAAATATAAAAAAATTCACTGTCGATTTTTCGGTGGAGCCATCGACAAACTGGTTTTACTCTCACGCCATGAACATACAAACCACTGTCCTGCCGCCCCACGCCGAGATGGTTCGCGCCATGCTCGAACGCGACACTGCTTATGAAGGCGTGTTCTTCACGGCCGTGAAAACCACCGGGATCTTCTGCCGCCCCAGTTGCACGGCGCGCAAGCCGAAACCTGAGAACGTCGAATTCTTCGCCCATGCCGACGAGTGCATGTCCGCCGGTTATCGCGCCTGTCTGCGCTGCAAACCGCTGGACGCGGCGGCCATTGCGCCGGACTGGGTACAAAGCGTGCTCAAAGCCGTGGATGCCGATCCGGAGGTGCGCTGGAGCGATGCGCAACTGCTCGCCGAAGGCATCGAGCCGCTGAAATTGCGGCGCTGGTTCAAGCAGCATTTCGGCATGACCTTCCATGCCTGGTTGCGCACCCGCCGACTCGGTATGGCGCTGGGCGGAATCAAGCAAGGCACCTCCATCGACCACGCGGCGTTCGATTCCGGCTATGAATCGCTGAGCGGTTTTCGTGATGCGTTTCAGAAGTCGTTCCACATCACGCCCGGTCGCGCAGCCAACAGTGAACCGTTGCTGTTTACCCGGCTGACCACACCGCTGGGGCCGATGATTGCCATGGCTGAGCGCCGTGGGCTGGTGTTGCTGGAGTTTCTTGATCGGCCAGCGCTGACACGGGAAGTCGAAGAGTTGCAGAGCCGATATGGCTATGCGGTCGCACCGGGGCACAACGCGCCGCTACAGCAAATCGAACAACAACTGGCCGACTACTTTGCAGGCAACCTCAGCACGTTCAGCGTACCGTTGCACCTGCCCGGCAGCGAGTTCGCCCGCCAGGTCTGGTCGGCACTGCTGCAAATCCCCTACGGCCACACCACCACCTACGGCGCGATTGCTGCCGGTTTGGGCAAACCCGGCGCCAGTCGCGCTGTCGGCCTGGCCAACGGGCACAACCGTCTGGCCATTGTGGTGCCTTGCCATCGGGTGATCGGCGCGGATGGCTCGCTCACCGGGTATGGTGGAGGACAACCACGCAAGGCCTTTCTGCTGAGGCTCGAAAACGCGGCGCGACAACTCACGCAGCCTTGGCTTTTCTAACGATTGGACTCAGCCAGCAAAAGGAATCTCGATGAACACTCCTGAAATCGATGACTTGCTGAATTAGCATGGCGAATGTTTATCGCACAGCCAGTGCGTTTTTGGCCTCAATCGATACCGATTGGCAGCGGCTCGTCGCCACTGTCGGCCCTTGCCTGCATCAACCTTATCCAGCGCGGGATCCCTACGAGTCGCTGGTGCGCTCGATTGCCTATCAGCAACTGCATGCCAAGGCCGGGGATGCAATTGTCGGGCGATTGGTCGGGTTGTTTCCCGGGCAATCGTTTCCTCGGCCGGAGCAGATGCTGGCGACCGATGTTGATCGCATCCGTGGCTGCGGGTTTTCCGCAGGCAAGATTGCGACGATTCAGGGCATCGCCCAAGCCACGCTGGACGGCGTGGTGCCAGATTACGCCACGGCGTTGGCGATGGATGATGAGGCGCTGATCGAGCGGCTCGTCAGCCTGCGCGGAATCGGGCGCTGGACGGTGGAGATGCTACTGATCTACAGCCTGGAACGGATGGACATTTTGCCGGCGGACGACTTTGGCGTGCGTGAAGGCTACCGGCGTTTGAAGGGGCTGGAGGAGCAGCCGACGCGCAAGCAGATGGTTGAGATCGGGGTGCACTGGCGTCCGTTTCGGACGGTGGCCGCGTGGTATTTGTGGCGGGTGCCCAAGTCGTAGACGGCGTTATCGTTCTTGGCGAGCAAGCCTGCTCCCACATTTGTAATGCAGTTTCCTGTGGGGGCGAGCCTGCTCGCGAAGACATCAGTCGATTTAACGCCCATTTACAGGCCAGACTTCAACCGGCTGAATGCCCGAATCAACGCCCGATTGAACGCCTTGCCATTGTCATTCTTGCTGTACAGCGAAGCCCTGACCTGTGCAGAGGGATACGTCCCCGGATCATGACGAATCGCCGCATCGACCAACCCATCGGCCGCGGTAATCGCATTGGCGTAGTGAATGGTGTCGGTGATCGGCGCAATCACCTCGGGGGTCATCAGGTAGTCCATCAACGCGAGCCCGGCCTGCGGATGCGGCGCATCCTTGGGAATGACCATGGCGTCGAACCAGATCAGCGTGCCCTGTTTCGGTATCCGGTAACTCAGCGTAAACGGCTTGTTGGCTGCCTGCGCCTGCCCCGCGGCGATGGCGACGTTGCCGTTCCATGACATCGCCACACAGGTGTTGCCATTGGCCAGGTCGCTGATGTTCAGGTCATTGTCGAAGTAACGAATGTACGGGCGGATCTTCGCCAGTTGCTGCTCGGCCAATTTCAAGTCATCGAGATTCTGCCGGTTGATGTCCAGCCCCATGTACTTCATGACGGCGGCGAACACTTCGTTGGGATCGTTGAGCAGACTGACCCCGCAATCGGCGAATTTCGACACCACCGCAGGATCGAACAGCATGGCCCAACTGTCTGTCGGCGCATCGGGCAGACGCTGTTTGATCGCCTCTTCCTGATAACCCACACCGGTGGTGCCCCAAGCGTAGATCCCTGCATAACGATTGCCCGGATCGAACACCGCCATGTGCTGGCGAAACTCCTCACCCACTCCGGCGAAATGCGGCACTCGGGCCTTGTCCAGCGGCTGTATCGCGCCGCTCTGGATGGCCCGCGACAAGTGCTGGCCGGCGGTCAATACCAGGTCATAACCGCTGCGTCCGGTGAGCAGTTTGGTTTCGACGGTTTCCAGCGAATCAAAGTGATCGGCCACCACACGAATGCCGGTTTTCGCCTCAAAATTCTTCAACGTATCCGGGGCCAGGTATTCGCCCCAGATGTACAGATTGACCACCAGTTTGTCGGTGTCGGCGGCCTGCACACACAGGGGTGCAAGCACCAGCATTAACGCTTGAGTCAGTTTGTGCAGGCCCATGCTCAGGCTCCTTTTTTCAGGCCGGCGTATTGCGGCATGGTGATGCACGCGACGTTGCCGCCGCCGAGGAGGATTTCCCGGGAGTTTTCGATGCCGACGATCTTGTGCTGCGGGAACAATTGGGCCAGCGTCGCCAGCGCGACTTTGTCCTGACGATCACCAAACAGCGGCACCACGATCGAACTATTGCCGGCGTAATAGTTGATGTACGAAGCACAGATTTTCGTGCCGGCCTGACGGGTGTGGGTACTGTCCTGCTGATCGAGACCTTCGGCCTCTTCGGCGGTCCATTCGAGCACGTCCGGTTGCGGCAGTTTGTGCACGATCAACTCACGGCCACGACTGTCGCGGGTGCTGCGCAGGATGTCGTAGGCTTCCTGGTAGATTTCCCACTGCGGATCATCACGGTTGTCGGTCCACTGCAAGACCACTTCGCCGGGACGAACGAAACAGGCGAGGTCGTCGACATGGCCATCGGTTTCATCGAACTTGCACCCGCGTGGCAGCCAGATCACCTGTTCGGCACCGAGGTAATCGGTCAGGCGCCGGGTGACTTCGTCCTTGCCCAGATGCAGGTTGCGATTGCGGTTGAGCAGGCACTGTTCGGTGGTGAGGATGCTGCCCTGGCCGTCGCTCTGAATCCCGCCGAGCTCGGCAATCAACGGCGCGCGATAGCGGTCGAAACGCTCGATCTCAAGGATCTTGCTGGCGATCTGGTCGTCCTTGTCCCACGGGTAATACAGCCCGCCGTCGAGTCCGCCATAGGCATTGAATTCGAAATCGACGCCACGCACTTCGCCGCTCTGATCATTGACCACAAAGCACGGGCCACTGTCGCGGAACCAGGTGTCGTTGCAGGTCATCTCGACCACGCGCACCTGGGGTGGCAACTGGCGGCGGGCGGTGGCGAATTGCGCGGCGCTGGCACACACGGTGACCGGTTCGCTGCGGGAGATGGCGGTGACGATCTGCACCCAGACTTTCTGCGCAGGCTTGGCGCCGTTGCGCCAGACATCGGTGCGTTCCGGCCAGCCGAGCCAGCAGCCGGACTTGGCTTCGAATTCGCCAGGCAGACGGAAGCCGTCGTGTTTGGGGGTGGAGTCGAGCAAACGTGCCATGGTCAAACCTCGTCTTCGGGATGGGAATGACCACAGGCTAAGGTCGCAGGGCGTTGGCCCGCCAACGATGATTATTTCGGAACAGTTGAATTCAACTCATCAATCGGCCAGTTGATCGTTGAACCATTCCAGCATCTGCGCCACGGCCGGACGCTCTAGCCGCAAGCGCTCGCAAACCAGCGCGTATTGGCCCAGAGCCGTCATGCTCGATGTGAAGGGACGCACCAGTCGGCCACTCTGCAAGTCTTCCTGCGCGGTGAGGTTGTCGCCCATCGCCACGCCCTGCCCTTGCGCGGCGGCCTCCAGCGCCAACCCGGCATGGGCGAAATACAGCTGACGCTCCGGGCGCTGATCGCCGGCGTGGCGGGTCAGCCATGCAGTCCAGGTCTTGCCGTCCTGGTCGTCGTGCAACAAGCAGTGGCGCGTCAGGTCCTTGGGCGTTTTCAGACTGCCCTGATTGAACAGGCCAGGGCTGCACACCGGGAAGAATTGCAGGTCGGGCAAAGGCCGGACGAAGTAGGCGCTGCTGTCCACCGGGCCGGTACCGTAAGTGATGGCCAGGTCGATGTCCTCGCCCGGTGCACTCGCGTCGATGGGTTGTTCATAGAGGTGCAAAGTGATGTGCGGATAGCGTGCATAGAAATCGGAGAGGCGACTCATCAGCCACTTTTGTGCAAGCTCAGCGGTGACAGCCAGGCGCAGGACCGCCAGCGACGACGGATCGCGCAACTCATCGCAGGCATCGCCCATCAGTTCGAAGGCCTGCTGCAGGCTTTGCATCAGGCGTCCGGCAGCGATGGTCGGACGAATCTGTCGGCCTTCACGGATAAACAGCGACACGCCGAGCTGTTCTTCGAGCTGGCGAATCTGATGGCTGACGGCGCTGTCGGTGACACACAACTCCGCCGCCGCTCGACCGAAATGCGCGTGGCGGGCGGCACATTCAAACGTGCGCAAGGCCGCCAATGAGGGAAGTCGTCGCATGGAAATAGATCCGTTTTTTGTGGGCCATGCTGACCGGCAACGCGGGTGCTCAGAAAACCAAGCACCCGCAGACGCTTAATGCGCCCTGTCCAGCCCCGCCAGCAATGCGCCGTCACGGCTGTAGATGTCGGGCGAATAGCGCACATGGCCCGCGCTGTCGACTTGCACCGTCCAGTAGGTCATCAGGATCGGCACCGGCGCCGCCAAGCGAAACTCATGGGTGGTGCCCGTGGCGAGCAAGGTCTCGGTGCGGGCCCTTTCTGCCGGGGTGAGCAGCAGGTCGCGCAGTTGCATCGGGTGCTCGACCCGCACACAGCCGGAGCTGAATGCTCGCGGCCCCTTGTCGAACAGCGCCTTGCTCGGCGTGTCGTGCAGGTACACCGAGAACGGGTTGGGGAAGCGGATGACCATCTGCCCCAGCGGGTTGCGCGGCCCGGCGTCCTGACGCAGCAGAATATTGCCGGGGTTATCCCAGTCGATGTCGGCTGCCGCCAAGGGCTGACCGTTGGCATCGAGCACTTGCAGGTTCTGGCGGCTGAGGAACGTCTGATCCTTGCGGATCGCCGGCAACTTGTCTTCCTTCCAGATGGTCGGCGGCACGGTCCAGGTCGGGTTCAGGGTCAGGCGCGTAACGCGCGACTTGAGCAGCGGCGTCTGGCGTTCGGCGCGACCGACTTGCGTGCGGGTCTGCCACACGGGTTTGCCGCCCTGATACAGCGTCAGTTCGGCAGCGGCGACGTTGACCAGCAGGCCATTGGGCTCGATGTCTTGCGCCAGCCAACGGAACCGTTCGAGGTTGACCCGCAATTGGTCTCGGCGGGCCAGCGGGCTGATATTGAGTTCGGCAATTGTCCCCGGCCCCACCACACCATCAGCCTGCAACGAATGATTGGTTTGAAAGTTTTTCACCGCCTCCACCAGCACATCGTCGTAGGCATTGGCGGGGGGGGCGATGTAGTCGGCCAGATAACCCTCGCTATAGAGGCGCAGCGCCAGATCCGGCACACGCTTGTCTTCCATGGCCGGGCGCAGCAGCGGTCCGCTGCCGACTGACGGCCATTGTGGCAAGGCTTTGAGCCGTTGCGCGGCGTAGAGCTGACGCAGGCTCTGGTACTGCGCCAGATGCGGACGTGCGAGGTCGAACGCTGCGCGAAGGTCATTTAGCCCCGGTACGGCGATTGCGAGCAATTCAGTCTGACGGTCGCGCGGCGTATCGTCGGCACGCCAGAGCGGCTCGAAATGAGATTGCAGCAATCGACCGAAATGCAGATCCTGCAAGGCTTGCAGGTAATAGCGGCTGATATCGATATCGGCGCATAACTCGCCATCCTGGGGCGGGGTCATCGCGACCGGGTAGCGGTTCGGGTTGAGACCATCGTCGGCCAACAACTGCAATTGCCCGTGCAAGGCCTGCAACCGCCCGGACTCACTGGCCCACACCGGCATCCAGTCCTGCTGCTGATAAAAGGCGTTGAGTCGCTCCAGTGCGGGGCCGTTGAGGTGCGCGGCGATGGCCGGGCATGCGTGTGGCAGACCGATCAGCACAGCCTGCAACGGGCTTTGCGGCTCGACGGGCATTTCGGCCGGCGGCGTGGGCAGCGTCTGCAAGGGCGGCAACGAATCATCGGCACAAGCGACAAACGGCGCAGCGAGCAAACAAATGCTCAAGTAGCATGCGTACTTTTTGAACAACTGCTTTACTCCAATCCATGGCCATCTTGATGATGGCCAACCTTACATCAGGTGCGCTGAACAGTCAGGCCCGATCTGCGGGCTTGCAGGTTATGACTGGGAGTCAGGAGCCAAAGTGCCAAATAAGTAGCCAGTGAGGACACTTTATAAATGTTGACGTTTTTGCGCCGACTTTTGCTGACCAGCGCGACGCTTGTCGCCGTGACCAGCCCAGCTTTCGCCGCCGGCAAACCATCGCCGGTGCTCTTCACCAGCCTCGCGCACGCCGCGCCAGAACTCAATCCCCAAGCGCTGAAAGGTGCCTTGAACGCCATGAAATGCGCCGTCAGCAACGGTGCGAAACCGTCTCGCCACCTGGCAATCATCGATTATTCGCAACCGTCCACCGCGCGCCGACTGTGGATTTTCGATCTGACCCGGAAAAAACTGGTGCTGCGCGACCTGGTCGCCCATGGCTCCAATTCCGGAGAAAACTTCGCCACGCAGTTCTCCAATCGCGAAGGCAGTTATCAATCCAGCCTGGGCCTGTTCCGCACGCAGGAAAGTTACGAAGGCACCCACGGCTATTCGTTACGCATGGACGGCCTGGAACCGGGTTTCAATGACATGGCGCGCGATCGCGCGATCGTGATCCACGCCGCCGATTACGTGAATCCGTTGTGGAGCAAGCGTCAGGGCCGTATCGGCCGTAGCCAGGGTTGCCCGGCAGTGCGACCTCAGATTGCCAGGCAGGTGATCGATAAACTCAAGAACGGCCAGTTCATGTTCTCCTGGTATCCGGATCAGCGTTGGCTGAAAAAGTCGCCGTACCTCAACTGTCAGCCGCAGCAGGTGGCGAGCATTCTGGGTAGCCACGCCAGCTAACGCCCCCCACGGCGCTCCTGTGGGAACGGGCCTGCTCGCGAAGGCTGTGTGTCAATCACCAGACAGGTTGACGGGGCCAACGCCTTCGCGAGCACGCCCGCGCCCACCGTTGAACCCGATTCGGCTGATGATCAGAGCCATGGCCATCAGCACCGTGGCGACGCCGAAGGTGATGTGCATTCCACTGGCGATGACCGCCGCAGGCGCCAGGGTCGGATTACCGGAAGCCATGGCAAACAGCGCCCCCATGGCCGCCGCGCCCGTGATCAATCCCAGATTGCGCGCCAGCCCGAGCAGCGCCGACACCACGCCGCGTTCATCCTGACTGACCGTCGCCATCAACCCGGTATTGTTGGCCGCCTGGAACAGCGCGTAACTGCCGGCGATCAGCGTCATCGGCAACACGTATGCCAGCACACCGAGGCTCATTGGCAAGAGTGCAAGCACAGCGCAGCCACCGATCATCCCGAGCAACGCCCCCGGCACCACCCGCCGGGCACCGAAGCGATCCACCAGACGCCCGGCCGGCACGCCGCCGAGCGCCGCCGACAGTGGCCCGACCGACAACACCAATCCGACCACGGTGCTGGCGAGGCCCAACCCGCGGCTGAGGTAAAACGGCCCGACCACCAGGGTGGTCATCATCACGGTGGCCACAAGTAACGTCATCGCCAGACTGCCGCTCAGGCGCGGGTCGGCGAACAGTGACAGGCGAATCAGCGGCGCCTTGGCTTTCATCTCGACCACAATGAACAATCCTGCGCCGCACAGGCTGATCAGCAGCAACCCCAGCGTGCCCTCCTCCAGTGTCATCGCCAGCGCGTAGGCTGCCAGCGTCAACACCAACACGCCTGTACCGAGCCCGTCAAACGCAACACGCGGCCCTGCTGCCCGATCCGCCGGCAGATAGCGATACACCAGCCACGCGTTGAGCAAACCCAATGGCACGTTGAGCACAAATATCGACTGCCAGCCGACATGCGACATCAACAGCCCCCCCAGCGCCGGCCCGAGGCTGGTACCGGTGGCCGACATCGTACCCAGCAACCCCATCGCACTGCCCGCCCGCGCCTTGGGCACTGCGTCAGCCACCAGCGCGACGGTCAATGCGAACATGATCGCCGCGCCAAGGCCTTGCACTGCCCGCGCGCCGATCAGCCAGCCCAGCCCCGGGGCCAGCGCGCAGCACAACGATGCGCTGGTAAAAATACCGATGCCGATCAACAGCAATCGACGTCGACCGATGCCATCTCCCAGACGCCCAACGCTGACAATCAATATGGTAATCGCCAACAGGTAAGCCAGAACGATCCACTGCACCTGTTGAAACGTCGCATCAAACGCCGCCGCCAATGCCGGCAACCCGGCGTTGGCGATGCTGGTGTCCAGCGACGGCATCAACATCGACAGCGCGAGGCTGGACAGGGCCCAGCGGGCTTGGGTGTTCAAGGGTTGTCGGGGCATGGCGCGCTCACAGGGCAAAGGTCGTGAGCCATAGCGTGAGTCTCGACAACACAAGGCGCAAGACGCATGATTTGCACTCGATACCTGCACAGAACGCCATGTCATGACCGCGCCGGATCTTAACCTGCTGATCACCCTCGATGTGCTGCTGCGCGAAGGCAGCGTCGCCCGCGCCGCCAAATGCCTGCAACTGAGCCCTTCGGCCATGAGCCGCGCCCTTGCCCGTTTGCGTGAAACCACTGGGGATCCGTTGCTGGTGCGCGCGGGTCGGGGCCTGGTGCCGACGCCGCGCGCGCTTGAATTGCGCGAACGGGTCAGCCCTCTGGTGCAAGAAGCCGAGGCCATGTTGCGGCCTGCCAAGGGGCTTGATCCCGGCCAGTTGCAACGCACCTTCACCTTGCGCAACACCGATGGCTTTGTCGAAACCTTTGCCGCCGCCCTGCTCGCCCGTATCGCTGAAGAGGCTCCCGGCGTGCGCCTGCGCTTTGTGCAAAAAGCCGACAAGGACAGCACACCCTTGCGCGAAGGCCGGGTGGATCTGGAGACCGGCGTGGTCGATGACAGCACCGACCCGACGCTGCACAGCCGAATCCTGTTTGAGGATCGCTGGATCGGGGTGGTACGTCAGGAGCACCCCTTGAGTTCGGGCAAGATCAGCGCCAAGCGCTTTGCCGGCGGCCAGCACATTCTCATCTCAAGACGCGGGCGCAGCAGCGGCCCGGTAGACGAGGCGTTGCTCGCCTCGGGGCTGACGCGTGACATCGTCACTTCATTCGGCGGGTTCTCAGCGGCACTGACGCTGGTGCGCGAATCAGACCTGATTGCCACCGTCCCGGAACGTCACACCAGCAAGCTGCGCAAGGGCCTGCACAGTTTTGCCCTGCCCTTCGAAATGCCCCCAGTCAGCGTCTCAATGCTTTGGCATCCGCGAATGGACGCCGACCCGGCACATCGATGGCTGCGCAACTGCGTGCGGGAAGTCTGCGCCTAACGCGCATCGCCGCCAGCGGGTTTATAGAACAGGAATTTTTTTGTCTCGGCAGTTTTACGGTAGGCCTTGGCCCAACCGGGATGCACGTTGCGGTCGTGGAAATACAACGCGCCGTGGGTGCGATCCTTGAGCTGACGGTTCAACGCCTTGCCGGCGATTTCCTTTGCCTGCGCATATTCGGCGTCTTCCTTGACCTGATCCGGCTTGCCATCGCACCACCAGGAAAACTGGCAGGTTTTAGCTTCCGACCCCTGTTTCACCACGGCGCAAACCGTGTCCGGAAACCCTTCGTGGCCAAGACGATTCATCACCACGCTGGCCACGGCTTCCATTTGCGGGGTGTCCTTGCCTTTGGCTTCCCAGTAGATGCTGCGCGCCAGGCAGGTGATGGGATCATCCAGCGGCGCGGCGCCGGCCGGGTCCACTGCTTGCACTTCAGTTGGGGTGATCGCTTCGGATTTTGGCGCCGGAGCAGCGCTGACTTTGTCCGCGGCTTTCTCTTCCAGCACTTGGGCTTTTTCTTCGGCCTTGGCCTGGATCGGCGCCTGATCGGTGGCCATTGCAACGTTGGCTAACAGGGTTAACGCGAAGCAGCCAATCAACCATTTCAATCCCATGTCAGTTCTTCCGGCAGGGCCCGAGTCGGGCAAGGTGTTACGCAGGGGAGCCCCCCGGTTTCCGGGGCCTTGGCTGAGTGTAGACGGCAAAATCGCGGGTAACGTTCCGCTGAAAAAACCACCGAATGAAGAAAAAGACATTGCACCCACCGGGGGCGTTTCGCGCATCATGGGCGCACTCAGCTCAAGGGAGATTTCCATGCGCTTCATGCCATCCGTTTTACGCGTTGCCGCGTTGACCGCAGGCATGGCCTTTGCCGCCTCGGCCATGGCCACCGATGAGTCGCAACTGATCGAGTCGATCAATAAATACCGCAGCGAACCACAACGTTGCGGCAGCCAGGCCTCCAACGAACTACCGCCACTGTCGAGTGATCCGCGCCTGATCCTGCCGGCCAGCGGCGCCGTCGATTTGCAGCAGGCCATGGTGAGCGCCAGTTACCCAATGAACAAGGTTCAAGCGATCACCCTCAACGGCCCACGGGATGCGGGGGCGGCGATGAAGGCGATTCAGGAAAGTTTCTGTCAGGTGGTGCTGGATCCGCAGTTCGTCGATATCGGCGTCAGTCGCGCCGATCGTGATTGGCGCATTGTGCTGGCGCGACCGCTGTTGTCAGCCAAGCTGGGCGATGCACAAAGTGAGGGCCAGAAACTGCTGGAGCAACTCAATGTCGCCCGCCGTCAGCCACGTCAGTGCGGCGGCCAGGCCTTTAGCGCTGCCCCGCCGCTGGCCTGGAACGCCACCTTGGGCACTGTCTCCCAGGATCACAGCCGCGACATGGCCAACAAGAACTACTTCGACCACAAGGACCGCGACGGCCGCACACCGGGCGACCGCGCAGAACTCGCGGGTTACAGCGGTCAACGGGTCGGTGAAAACATCGCCGCTGGCCAGGACAGTGTGCGCAAAGTCGTCGACGGCTGGCTCGCCAGCCCTGGCCACTGCGCCAACCTGATGAACCCGCAATACAAGGAACTCGGCGCCGCTTACGCGACCGACCCGAAAAGCGATGCAGGCATCTACTGGACCACGATGTTTGGTGCTCAATAGCAACGCAGATCAAATGCGGGCTTGCTCACGAAGAGGCCGACACATCCAGCATCGATGTTGCCTGACCTGACGCCCGCTCCCACAGTAGGTCGTCGCTGGATGGAGAATCTGTGTCTGGCCATATCCGTAGGTCAAACCCAGATTGCATCCCATAGCGGGTAATCACCAAGCTTTTCCACCAGCCCTGCCCTTAAGGGATTGGCGACTACATAGCGGGCCAGCTTCACTAAATCCTCCTCCCGTCGCAACGCATGATCATGGAAGCTTGGCTGCCAAAGACTCCCCGTTCTGCCGGTCGCCTTGTTGATTGAACGAGTACTCAAGGATTTGGCCTGGCACATCAATGGGTCCAATGTTCCTTTTTGCAACTGGATCAGCCAGTGGAAATGGTCCGGCATGACCACCCACGCCAATGTTTCAGCAAAGCCCTCCTGCTGTGCTTGTCTGAACTGGTTCACGATCAATCGGCCGAGCCTGTAATCCTTGAACACCGGCTCACGCCCCAAGGTATTGGCGGTTAGAAGGTAGATTCGGTTGTTTTCGCAATAACGGCCGGTTCGCAGGCGATGTGACGAGAATCGTTGGGGCATTCCTTTGCCTTGTTGATGATTTGAGTTCAGAAAAGGCTAGATCAGCGATCACAACACGCAGGCCATGTTTTTTCGCAGAATGTGTCTGCACCGCAGATCCAAGGTGGGAGTGGGCTTGCTCACGAAGAGGCCGACACATCCGGCATCGATGTTGCCTGACATGACGCTTTCGCGAGCAAGCCCGCTCCCACAGGGGGGTTGGTGAATTGGCGAAGATTTGCGGTTGACCACGATTCAGGCTGGGAGTGGGCTTGCTCACGAAGAGGCCGACACATTCAGCATTGATGTTGCCTGACCTGACGCTTTCGCGAGCAAGCCCGCTCCCACAGGGGGGTTGGTGGATTGGCGAAGATTTGCGGTTGACCACGATTCAGGCTGGGAGTGGGCTTGCTCACGAAGAGGCCGGCACATTCAGCATCGATGTTGCCTGACCTGACGCTTTCGCTAGCAAGCCCGCTCCCACAGGGGGATTGGTGGATTGATGAGGATTTGCGGTTGACCACGATTCAGGGTGGGAGTGGGCTTGCTCACGAAGAGGCCGGCACATTCAGCATCGATGTTGCCTGACATGACGCTTTCGCGAGCAAGCCCGCTCCCACAGGGGGGTTGGTGGATTGGCGAAGATTTGCGGTTGACCACGGTTCAAGGTGGGAGTGGGCTTGCTCACGAAGAGGCCGACACATCCGGCATCGATGTTGCCTGACCTGACGCTTTCGCGAGCAAGCCCGCACAGGGGATGGGGGTGTATTGGTTCGTGGGTACTTATTCACCCTGCGCACATTGTCTGATTGCTATTCATAACCCCGCGGGCAAGAAATATCTGATCATCGACAGAATCAATCAGCCGTTCATTAACAGTGATTGGACGCCACACAACGTTGTCCATAACCTGCGCGGTCTTGTTCCGTTAATCGCGGATTTCTCATTCCTGCGAGGCTGTCATGTCAGAACGCGTCCTGATCGATGGTTACAACCGCCGCGTCGACTATTTGCGCATGTCAGTCACTGACCGCTGCGATTTCCGCTGCGTCTATTGCATGGCCGAAGACATGCAGTTCCTGCCCCGGCAACAGGTACTGACGCTGGAAGAAATCCATCAACTGGCGCAAAGCTTCGTCGCCCTGGGCACCCGCAAGATCCGCCTCACCGGTGGCGAGCCGCTGATCCGCCCGGGCGTGGTCAAGTTGTGCGAGCAGATCGCCGCCCTGCCCGGCCTGCGCGAACTGTGCCTGACCACCAACGGCTCGCAACTGGGCAAACTCGCCGCGCCGCTGTTCGATGCCGGGGTCAAACGTCTCAACGTCAGCCTCGACAGCCTCAACCCCGAGCGTTTCAAACAGATGACCCGCACCGGCGATCTGGCTCAGGTGATCGACGGTATCGATGCTGTGCGCAAGGCCGGTTTCACCCGAACAAAACTCAACGTCGTGGTGATGCAGGGCCGCAACGATCAAGAGATCAACGATCTGGTGAGTTTCGCCATCGACCGTCAGCTGGATGTCTCCTTCATCGAAGAGATGCCCCTGGGGATCATCAGCGAGCACAGCCGGGCGGAGTCGTTTTTCTCAAGCGCGCAGGTGCGCGAAAAGATCGCCGAGCGCTATACCCTGATCGACTCTGCCGAATCGACTCAAGGTCCATCGCGCTACTGGCGGCTGGCCGAGGCACCGGACATTCGCCTGGGGTTCATCTCGCCGCACAGCCACAACTTCTGTGGCACCTGCAATCGGGTGCGGCTGACTGTCGAGGGGCGCTTGCTGTTGTGTCTGGGTAACGAGCATTCGGTGGATTTGAAAGCAGTGCTGCGCGCCCACCCTGGGCAACCGCAACGGCTGGAGAAAGCCATCATCGAAGCCATGAAGCTCAAGCCGTATCGGCACAATTTTGAAGTGAACGACGACGTTCAGGTCGTGCGGTTCATGAACATGACCGGCGGCTGAACCGTCACTCATCGGCGTAAACGGGATCGCATTGCATGTGCGGTTGTGCAAGGACAGCGAAGGCTGCGCCGTACAGCGGGCGGCTGCGCCACAAGGTCGGAGCCAGATGCTGGATTCTCAAACTGTCTGGCACTGCGTCACAAAAGCCTGATTAGATAGCCGCTCCCCACGGATTCACCTCAGGAGCCACGCTTGAGTACAACGCCCAAAGATCTACCTCGCCCCGACCCGGTCAGCCTGCGCGATGCCTGGCGCTTCTGGCTCAAGCTTGGCTGCATCGGTTTCGGCGGCCCGGCCGGGCAAATCGCGATCATGCATCAGGAACTGGTCGAACGCCGGCGCTGGATTTGCGAGAGACGTTTCCTCCACGCACTCAACTATTGCATGTTGCTGCCCGGCCCTGAGGCCCAGCAACTGGCGACCTACATCGGCTGGCTGCTGCACCGAACCTGGGGCGGTGTGATCGCGGGTGTGCTGTTTGTCTTGCCGTCGCTGTTCATCCTGATTGCACTGTCGTGGGTCTACATCGCCTTCGGTGATCTGCCGGCAGTGGCCGGGGTGTTTTACGGGATCAAACCGGCGGTCACGGCGATTGTCCTGCACGCGGCCCACCGCATCGGTTCGCGGGCGTTGAAAAACGCGTGGCTATGGGCCATTGCCGGCGCCTCTTTCGTGGCGATTTTTGCCTTCAATGTGCCGTTTCCGTTGATCGTGCTTGGCGCCGCAGTGATCGGTTATTTCGGTGGGCGAATGGCGCCCCGGCGCTTCGCTAACGACGCCCAGCGCAGCGGCGGAAAATCCTTCGGCGCCGCGCTGATCGATGACGACACCCCGACACCCGAGCACGCACGATTCAGCCTGCACAAATTGCTGAGAATCATGCTGATCGGTGCAGCGCTCTGGTGTTTGCCGATGGCGTTGCTGACCGCTCTATTGGGCTGGGACGGCACCTTCACACAAATGGGCTGGTTCTTCACCAAAGCGGCGTTGCTCACCTTTGGCGGGGCCTATGCGGTGCTGCCCTACGTCTATCAGGGCGCCGTCGGGCATTACGGATGGCTGACACCAACGCAGATGATCGACGGCCTCGCCTTGGGCGAAACCACGCCGGGACCGCTGATCATGGTGGTGGCGTTTGTCGGCTTTATCGGTGGTTATGTGCAACCGGCGTTCGGCCCGGAACATGCATTCGCCGCTGGCGCGTTGGCGGCGACGCTGGTGACGTGGTTTACCTTCCTGCCCTCGTTCCTGTTCATCCTCGCTGGCGGGCCATTGGTGGAGTCGACTCACAACGAGCTGAAGTTCACCGCTCCGTTGACCGCCATCACCGCAGCGGTGGTGGGGGTGATTCTGAATCTGGCGTGCTTCTTTGCCTACCACGTGTTCTGGCCGAACGGCTTTGCCGGGCACATGGACTTTTTCTCGGTGACGCTGGCGGTTGCAGCGGCGTTGGCATTGTTCGTTTTCAAGCGTGGCGTGATCACTGTGCTGATCGTTTGCGCCCTTGCCGGGCTGGCCTTTCACTTGATGGGCTGAAACGCAGCCAGCCAATCTCCCGTTTACACGCCCGTGGATTGCCCCTTACTATCCGGGCACACCGGTCGGCGGGTCAGTCCCGCCACCGACGTTTTCCGCCAACGGAAACACGCGTTATGAGTACGTCACCACAACAACGAAACTCGTTGAACGTCTCCGCTAAGTGCGCCCTCCCTCACAGGGGCCGCGCATGAATCGTATCGTCAATCTCCCCATGGCCCTGCGCCGTTCCAAGCTGCGTCACTCCGCACGCCCGCCGGATATCGCCCTGCCTGTCTGATCGCGCCTGAAAGAAGCCGCGACAGCCCCCTACTCCTTGATATACCTGCCAGGACGCCCGCGCCTAATGCCGAGCTGCGTCCGGACCGATTCTGCGCGCCTGTGCGGCGCCATCGTGAGTGATTGATTATGAAATTCGCAGCCATTGAAGACGCACGCCTGTTCCTTGAACAGAACCCCGATATCGACATGATCGAGCTGTTCATCCTCGACGCCAACGGCGTGCCGCGCGGCAAGCTTCTGCACCGCGAAGAGCTGCTCGCCGTGTACGAGAGCGGCCGTCCATTGCCAAGCACCATCCTTGGCCTGACCGTACAGGGTGACGACGTCGAAAACTCGGGGCTGGTGTGGGACGTCGGCGATATCGACTGCCGCGCCTACCCGCTGCAAGGCAGCCTGGTGCGCTTGCCGTGGCGGCAGATTCCGACGGCGGCGGTGCAGGTCAGCATGCACCCAAGCGAAGGCATGCCAGCGAGCATCGCCGACCCGCGTCACTTGCTGATCAAGGTCATCGACGGCCTCAAGGCCGAGGGTTATAACCCGATCATGGCCTGCGAACTGGAGTTCTACCTGCTCGACGCGAAACGCGATCACAACGGCCGTCCGCAACCGGCGCTGGATGCCGACGGTGGGCGACCGCGACACACTCAGGTCTACGGCTTACGTGAGCTGGAGCAGATCGAACCGTTTCTCGCCGACCTCTACAGCGCCTGCAAACTGCACGGCATTGCGGCGCGCACGGCGATCTCGGAATACGCACCGGGGCAAGTGGAAATCACCCTTGAACACGGCGACGCTCTGGAGGCGATGGATCAGGCGGTGCGCTACAAACGGCTGGTCAAAGCCATCGCGCACAAGCACGGCATGCAAGCGACATTCATGGCCAAACCGTTCGATGATCTGGCCGGCACGGGCATGCACATGCACGTCAGCCTCGCTGACGCCGAGGGGCGCAACCTGTTCGCCTCCGAAGACCCTGCCGGCACGCCGCTGCTGCGTACGGCAATTGGCGGGATGCTCGCATCCTTGCTCGATTCGCTGCTGCTGTTCTGCCCGAACGCCAACTCCTACCGGCGCTTTCAGGCCAACAGCTACGCGCCTTTGGCGCCGACCTGGGGCGTCGATAACCGCACCGTCAGCCTGCGCGTGCCGGGCGGTCCGGCCAATACCCGGCACATCGAACATCGCATCTGCGGCGCCGACGCCAACCCGTATCTAGCAGCGGCGGCGATCCTGGCGGGCATTCATCGCGGCATAAAAGAAGTCATCGATCCGGGCGAACCGGTGCAAGGCAATGGGTATGCGCAGGCGAAAGAATTGCTGCCGACCGACTGGCTGACCTCGCTCACGGCGCTGGAAAATTCGGCGTGGGCACGGGATGCGCTGGGGCAGGAATTTCTTGGGGTGTATCTGGCAGTGAAACGTGCGGAGTACCGGCAGTTCATGGCCGAAGTGGGTGAGCAGGACTGGCGCTGGTACCTGACCGAAGCCTGATCTTTTTTCCTCTTTTTGCCTTGGATACCGACATGACTGAACGCAGCAACTCCTACTACACCGCAACCCTCAACCGCGACACCGACTACCCGACCCTGCAAGGCCGGCACAAGGTCGATGTGGTGATCATCGGCGGTGGTTTCACCGGCGTCGCCAGCGCCGTCGAACTGGCCGAAAAAGGCCTGAAAGTCGCCATCGTCGAAAGCCACAAAATCGGCTGGGGTGCCACCGGGCGCAACGGCGGGCAAGTCACCGGCAGCCTCTCCGGCGACGGTGCGATGCGCAAACAGATGCGTCCGAAACTCGGCGACGAGGTCGATGATTTCATCTGGCACCTGCGCTGGCGCGGGCATGAAATCATCCAGCAGCGTGTCGAGAAATATGCCATCCAGTGCGATCTCAAACACGGCCATTTGCACGCGGCGTACAAGCCCAGCCACATGACCGGTCTGCGCAACGATTACGAAGAAGCCGTGCGCCGCGGCCTGGGTGATGAAGTCAGCCTGCTCGACCGCAGCCAGGTGCGCGACTTGCTGCAAAGCGACCTCTATCACGGGGCGATCAAGAACACCCGCAACCTGCATCTGCACCCGCTCAACCTGTGCATCGGCGAAGCGCGAGCGGCGGAAAGTCTCGGGGCGCTGATCTTCGAAAACAGCGAAGTGCTGGAGATCATTCACGGCGCTACGCCAGGTGTGAGAACCGCCCAAGGCCAGATCGACGCCAATCAAGTGATGCTCGCCGGTGACGTCTACCACAAACTCGAACCGGGCCAGCTCAAGGGCAAGATTTTTCCGGCCATGGGCGGCATCGTCACCACCGCGCCGCTGGGCGATCTGGCCAAACAGATCAACCCCGAAGACCTCGCGGTTTACGACTGCCGCTTCGTCCTCGACTACTATCGCCTGACCGCCGACGGCCGCTTACTGTTCGGCGGCGGCGCCAACTACAGCGGCAAGGATTCACGCGACATCGCCGCCGAACTGCGCCCGTGCATCGAGCAGACCTTCCCGGCGCTCAAAGGCGTGCAGATCGATTACCAGTGGAGCTGCGCGATGGGTATCGTCATCAACCGCATCCCGCAACTGGGCAAACTCTCGGACAACGTCTGGTACTGCCAGGGCTACTCCGGGCATGGCATCGCCACCACCCACATCATGGGCGAAATCATGAGCCGGGCGATCACCGGGCAGATGGAGCAGTTCGATACGTTTGCCGCGTGCCAGCACATTCGCGTGCCGATGGGGGATTTGCTGGGTAACCCGTTGTTGGCGGCGGGGATGTGGTATTACCAGATGCTTGAAAAGTTGCGTTGACTGGACTGACCCCATCGCGAGCAGGCTCACTCCTACAAGGGGAATGCATTCCAACTGTAGGAGTGAGCCTGCTGCGATGAGGCCCTGAGCCGCTATACAAATCTCAATCGGGCAACTGCTCCACCTCAATCCCCAAGCGCCGGTAATCCTCGACACTTCCCGACGCCAGATGCTGCTCGGTAATCAACGTATGCACCCGCGTGCACGGCGTCACCACAAACGGCTCAACCGCGCCCAGCTTGTCCGCCGTGGTCACCGCGATCACCTGCGCGGCGCTTTCGAACAGCGCCTGTTTCACCGGCACTTCATCGAAATACAGCGAACTCAGTCCCACCTCCGGATGAATCGCGCACACCCCGGTAAACAGCAGGTCAGCCTTGATGCTTTGCAGCAGACGCACAGTTTCGTAACCGCTGACCGACATGGTCGCCAGGTTCAACTGCCCGCCCGCCAGAATCACCTTGATGCCCTTGTATTCGGCGAGAGTGATGGCGGTCATCGGCGAGGTGGTCACCGCTGTGATGCGGATATCCGCTGGCAATGACCGCGCAATCTGCAACGTGGTGGTGCCAGAGTCGAACAGCACAATCTGACCTTCCTTCACCCGCCCGGCGGCAAGCTGCGCCAGGCGCGTCTTTACCTCATCGGTTTCACTGATGCGGGTGAAGTAGTCCTTGCCGGTGTCCTTCGGCCTTGGCAAAGCACCGCCGTGTACCCGTTGCACCAGGCCGGCATTATCCAGTTCGGCGAGGTCGCGGCGGATGGTGTCTTCGGACACAGCGAAGTGCTGGCTCAACTCGGACGCCATGACCTTGCCGTCGCGTTCGAGGATCAGGAGGATTTTCTGCCGACGCAGGGATGGGAGTTCGGTGACCGAATGATCGTGCATGGTTATGCCTGTTTATGCTTGTAATTGCAGGTTTTAACCGAGATTAGCCAAAGCCCCGGGCAAACACAAACAGACGGGTATCAATAGTTTCGATCATTGGAATCAACACGCCGAATTATTTCTTTGCATTGCGCCTGTTCAGAATGGCCCCACACTCAACAGGCTTCAGGATGAACACCTTATGAATCTCAACTTCGCTTTCGCTTGCATGATCGTCGTGTCTTTCGCGGTTGCCTTGGGTCACGCCTGAGGCATCAAACCGACGCTGCCAGATGCTCGCGAAACCACTTGTGCGCGGGATCACGGTGCAGTCGCTCGCCCCAGAACATCGCCATTTCGTAGCCCGGCACCTGCAGCGGTGCCTCGACCACTTGCAGTGCCGGGTTACCGCGCACCAGCCGTGACGGTAGCATCGCCACCAGATCGGTGCTCGCCAGCACCGCCATGACCATCAAAAAGTGCGGCACCGACAGCACCACTTTGCGCGACAGCCCCACGTCGGCCAGCACCTTGTCAGTCACCCCGAAAAAGCCCCCGCCTTCACGCGACACCAGCACGTGTTCCAGTGCGCAGAACTCATCGCGGCTCGGTTTACCGGTCAAACCGGGATGCCCGAGACGCCCGGCCAACACGTAACGCTCGGTAAACAGCACCCGTTGATGCAGGTCCAGCGGCGCGTCTTCGGTGATGTGCAGCGCCAGATCGAACACGCCCTGCTCCGCTTGCTTGACCAATTGCGCTGGCATCAGGTCGATAACCGCCAGCCGAGTGCCCGGTGCCTGCGTACGCAAACCACTCAGGGCTGGCAGGAGAACGGTAGATTCGCCGTAATCCGTCGCCGCGACTTTCCAGGTCTGGGTCGCCAGTGCGGGGTCGAACGCAGCAGCCGGCGCCACCGCCCGTTCCAGTGCTTGCAGCGCCTCGCGCAAAGGCTCGCGCAACTCATCGGCCCGCGCCGTCGGACGCATGCCGCGTGGGCCGGGGAGCAACAGCGGATCGCCAAAGATGTCACGAAGCTTGGCCAAATGAACGCTCACCGAAGGCTGCGAGAGGTTCAACCGTTGCGCCGCGCGGGTGACGTTGTGCTCGGACAGCAACACGTCGAGGGTCAACAGCAGATTGATATCCAGCCGTCTCAAATTATTCATGGCTATACCAGACATATCAGACATTCATTTCCAATATACCTGTGGAACGCCGATCCTGCTGCCATTCAGCCACGGAGTTCCCCCATGAAAGTGCTATTGGTCTACGCCCATCCCGAACCCACCTCCCTCAATGGCTCGCTCAGGGACTTCACCGTCCAGCGCCTCGAAGCCGCCGGTCACAGCGTGCAGGTTTCCGACCTTTACGCGATGAACTGGAAAGCCACCCTCGACGCCGACGACGCCCCAGAGCGCGATAAAAACCAGCCGTTCCACGCCTCCCTCGATTCGAAACGCGCCTACGCCCAAGGCACACAAGCCGCCGACATCGCCCGCGAGCAGGAAAAACTGCTGTGGGCCGACGCGCTGATCCTGCAATTCCCGCTGTGGTGGTTCACGATGCCGGCGATCCTCAAGGGCTGGGTCGATCGGGTTTACGCCTACGGGTTTGCCTACGGTGTGGGTGAACACTCCGACAGTCGTTGGGGCGAGCGTTATGGCGAAGGGAAGATGAAAGGCAAACGGGCGATGTTGATGGTCACCACCGGTGGCTGGGAATCGCATTACAGCCCGCGCGGGATCAATGGGCCGATGGATGATCTGCTGTTTCCGATCCAGCACGGGATTCTGCACTACCCCGGTTTTGAGGTGCTGCCGCCGTTCCTGATTTACCGCACCAGTCGCATGGATGAAGCGCGGTATGCCCAGACGACTGATGAACTGGGACGGCGTCTGGATGAGTTGTGGAGCACGCGGCCAATTGCGTTTCGACATCAGAATGCAGGGGATTACGAGATTCCGGCGTTGACGCTCAAAGATGCCATTGCCCCGGACAGTGAAGGTTTCGCCGCACACATTCGTTAAGCCCAAAAAGATCGCAGCCTGCAGTAGCTCTTACCGGGGGTACGCAATCCCAACGCAGGAGTTGCCGCAGGCTGCGATCTTTTGATCTTAATCAGCAACCACCACCCGCGCCTTGCGCACAAACAACGCATGCGCCTTCTCCCAGAAATTCCCGCCCAGCACAAAAAAGCTGCCAATAAACATCAAGTCGCCCAACAATTGCAGTTGCCACAGATTGGGCCGCAACCCCGGCCAGAAGTTGTCGAAATACGGTTCCAGAAACGACGTCAGCAACGGCAGGCAAAACATCACCACGCCCACCCGATGCCGCAGCGGCGAGACTTCCGCGACAGGCGTCGGCAGCATCCCCGAGACATGCCGGCCAATCGTGCGCTTGAGTTCAGCGAACCCCGCCTTGCCCATCACCGCGATGACCAGCAGCAACAACACCTTGTTACTGATGAACAGCACGCCGGTCAGCGCCGCGACCTTCGAGCCGGGTACATCGAGGGCGGCGGCCAGCGGCACCATCAGCCACGAGCCGAGCATCAGGCAGATGATCCCGACACCGACTTTGAAGCGCCAGGTGGCGTGGCCCGGTGTCACCGGATCTTGGGCAGTTTCCATGGTCTCGTACCTGTTTGGGTGGGGGCTGATGCCCGAAAAGCGTAGCAGCAGATTCGCCCGAACAACTTGCAGTTCGTCGTCTATGCTCCACTGATACTTGCGGGTCAGGGACATAACGCAATGCCTTGGACAACAGCTCTGCTGACGCGGCCCGGTCATCTGTTGTTGCTTGTCGCCTTGAGTTTGAGCGGCTGCGTGCGCCTGGGGCCGGATTTCCAGCCGCCCGCCGAGACGTGGAGCAAGCAATGGAACAGCGTGGCGCTGGAACAAGCCAGCGAACGTGCCGCCGAGCCGGATCTGCGCCAATGGTGGCAAGTGTTCGCCGACCCCGTACTCGATCGCCTGATTGCCGAAGCCGATGCGCACAATAGCAGTCTGAAAATCGCCGGCTTGCGGGTGCTCGAAGCCCGCGCGCAACTGAACATCGCCGAGAGCGGTCGCTACCCGCAACTGCAACAGGTCGGCGTCGACAGCTTGTACGTCGACCGCCATCAGTCCGGGGGCAACAACCCACAGGATCTGCATTTCTGGCAACACAGCGCCGCGTTCGATGTCGGTTGGGAGCTGGATTTCTGGGGCCGTTTCAGCCGAGCCATCGAGTCGTCCGACGCCAGCTACTTCGCTGCCCAGGCCAACTACCAAGACGCCCTCGTGCTGCTGCGCGCGCAAGTCGCCGACACCTATTTCTCCCTGCGCACCACCGAAGCACGCCTGCGCGTTGCCCGGGAAAACGCTGCCCAGCAGAAGCGCAATTTCGAAATCACCGAAAAACTCTTCAACAGCGGCCAGACCGCCGAACTCGATCTGCAACAGGCGAAAACCCAGTACCTCGGCACGCTGAGCAGCCTCCCCGCATTCGAAGATCAAGTTCTGCGCACCCGCAACGCCTTGGCCGTGCTGGTCGGTCAGCCACCCGGTGGCGCGGCGTTGCTGGCCGAACAACCAGGGCTGATTCCCTTGCTGGATCGCGCCGTGCTGCAAGACGTCCCGGCCAATCTGCTGCTGCGTCGTCCGGACATACGCGCGGCAGAACTGAATGTCGCCGCGCAATCGGCGCTGGTCGGTGTCGCCGAAACCGATCTGTACCCGTCGCTGACCTTGCTCGGCAGCATCGTCTGGTCCAGCGATACCCTCGGCGCCACCCCGCGCAGTCTCGACCTGATCGGCGGCCCGAGCCTGCGCTGGAACATCTTCGATTACGGCCGCATCCGTAACAACATACGGGTGCAGGACGCGCGTTTGCAGCAGTTGATCGAAGCCTATCGCGACAAGGTCCGCCAAGCTGCGCGCGAAGCCGACGATGCTGCCAGCGGCTTGAGCAAAGCGCTGGAGCGCGAACGCATTCTGCGCCAGGCCGAAGGCGCTGCGCGACGTTCGCTGGTGCTGGCCAACACCCAATACCGCGAGGGTTATTCCGACTTTCAGCGGGTGCTCGACGCGCAACGCGCCCTGCTCGAATTGCAAGACAACTATCTGGTCAGCCGCAGCAACGCCGTGAGCAACCTGATCGCCCTGTACAAAGCCCTCGGCGGCGGCTGGCAAAGCAACGCGCCGCAGGTCGATGAGCCGACACGGCAACAGATGCAACAACGCACTAATTGGGGCGATTTGCTCAGCGCGCCGCCCGACCGACCGGCGTATCCCCTTCCATCGCAGGTAACCCGTCATGACTGAAGCCGCGCCACCCGCCCCGGCCCCCGCGCCTGCCCAGGCTGATCCTGCAAAAAAAGGCATCCGCTGGGTGTTGTTGCTGATCGTACTGAGCCTGGCCTGGTACCTGCTCGCCGACCGCTACACGCCCTACACCCAGCAGGCGCGGGTCGGTGCGTTCGTGATTCCGGTGGCGGCGGAAGTCGCGGGGCGGGTGATCAAGGTCAATGTACGCAACAATCAGGACGTGAAGGCCGGCGATATCCTTTTCGAACTCGACCCGCAGCCGCTGCAAATCGCCGTGGATCGGGCGAAAGCCGATCTGGAGTCGACCCGTCGTCAGGTCGGCGCCAGCACCGCTGGCATCGCCTCGGCGCAGGCTTCGTTACGAGCAGCGCAAGCCAACGAACTCAAGGCGCGGCAGGACAATCAGCGGCTCGAGGGCTTGTACAAACAGGATCCGGGCACTGTCTCCGTGCGGCTTCTGGAAGTGTCGCGGGCCAACCGTGAGCAAGCCGTGGCCCAAGTCGCCGCCGCCCGCGCCGAAGTGCAACGTGCGCAGGAACAGGAAGGTGGTAGCACGGACACTAACGCACAGTTGCGCAGCGCAGCTTCTGCATTGGCCAAAGCTGAACTGGATTTGTCTAACACCCGCATCGGCGCACGCTCTGCAGGTTTGATCACCGACCTGCGCACCGACGTCGGCCAGTTCACCGCTGCCGGCAGTCCGTTGATGACCTTGATCGCCATCCACGACGTATGGATCAGCGCCGACCTGACTGAAAACAATCTCGGTCATGTGCAACCCGGAACCCCGGTCGCCATCGTCCTTGACGCATTGCCCGGTGAAGTCCTCGACGGTCGCGTGCGCAGCGTCGGTTATGGCGTGAGCGTCGGCCAGACACCCGCGCCCGGCACCCTGCCGAGCATTCGGAACAGCCGCGACTGGCTGCGCCCGGCGCAACGTTTCCCGGTGATCATCGAGTTCTCTGAAGAGGCAAAGAAACACCTGATCGACAGCCGCGCGATCCGTGCCGGTGGCCAGGCGGAAGTCATGGCCTTCCCCACTGAAGGCAATCCGCTCAATCCGCTGGGGCGGCTGTTTGTCGGCCTGATGAGCTGGCTGTCGTATGCCTACTGAGCGCAGCGTCCCGGCGCAACGGGCCTTGCGCCTGGCGTTCGGCACGGCGCTGTGCACCGCCGCCAGTTATGCGTTGGCCTTGCCGCTGGCGTTTATTTCACCGGTACTGACGGCGCTATTGCTGGCCAGTTTGCCTCGGCCATTGCCACTGAGAGGCGCATTGGTGCTGGCGTTAGTTGCTGCGCTGACGACGAGTATCGGCCTGCTGCTGGTGCCCTTGCTGCGTTATTACCCGATGAGCGGCGTGCTGTTGATCGGCCTCGGTTTGTTTCTGGTATTTCGCTTCGGTCTGCGTGGCGGCAATCCGTTGATCGTGACCTTTCTGGTGATCGGCATGACCATGATCTGCGCCGCCGGGTTTGCCGAATTCGATCTGGCGATGGCGGTGATTGGCGCGCTGGTCAAAGGCTTGTTACTGGCCGTCGCGGTGGTCGGTGTCAGCCACGCGGTGTTTGCGGAACGACCCGACAGCCCCGCTCCACCCAAACCGCCCACCTTGCCCGACGACGAAGTCCCGCGCGTGGCGCTGCGCGCCACCCTGATCGTCATGCCGACGTTTTTACTGGCCTTGAGCGACCCGGCCAGCTACCTGCCGATCATCCTCAAAGCCGTCAGTCTCGGCCAACAAACCTCTACCCCCAACACCCGCCACGCCGGGCGCGAACTGCTCGGCTCGACCCTGCTTGGAGGCTTGCTGGCTGTGCTGCTCTGGTGTGGTTTGAGCCTGTTCGTGCATGTGTGGATGTTCTTTCTTTGGACGCTGCTGTTCGGGCTATGGCTGGCGCGCAAGCTCTATCGCCTGGGCCCGACAACGTTCAGCCCCGGTTTCTGGCTCAACACCCTGGTGACGATGATCATCCTGCTCGGCCAATCGGTGCAGGACAGCGCGGCAGGCAAAGACGTCTACAGCGCCTTCGCGGTACGTATGGGCCTGTTCATCCTGGTGACGCTCTACAGCGCATTGATGATGCACCTGCTCGTAGCGCACAAGCCTCAGCGTCAAGGTGTGATCTGATAGCCGCGCCCCTGCAGACACCCCGTGTAAGCACTGGAACTGGCTGCCGCATCGGTTTTGCTCTGTGCGCGCTGCCGTGCGCCACCGACTACAGCGCCGGCGGCAGCCGATTGCCCGGCGCGGTTTTGCCGGTAATCCTGCTGACGATCATCGTCGACCGCATCGTAGAACTCGTCGTGCTGGCGGCCGCGCACCTCAGCCGCTGTTGCACCGGCCGCAGCACCCACGGCTGCGTCCTTCAGACGACCGCCGGTTTGCGGGGCTGATGTCGTCGAGGTCGAGGCAATGGAGCGGCAGTCGTTGATATCGATCTGGGTTTGTTGCGAGGTCTGGCCCTTGAGCGGGACGACGGATTCGGCGCTGGCTTGAGTGGTGAAGATGGCAGCGATCACGAGTGGGATGAACGCTATGCGAATCACGATTACCTCCGGCGGGGCCTGGGGTTGGCTGCGAGGCGGGGTAGTCCGGGAGTGTAGTTCAATGTGCTCGAGGAAGAATGCTTAAGAGGAGAGGATACTGACCTCACCGTTATGGAATCAGTGGCTCGCACTCGCCGTTATGGATACCATCCCGACACCCCCAATTTTGCCGATCACGGATCTCGATGCGTCGTTTACTCAGCCGAATTGCCGCGCTCATCAAGCCTGAGGCAAAGCCACTTTTTGCCGGATACAGGAGCCCAAGGGTTCTAAAACGAGCGTTATTTCCTGCCGTTTTTTACGTGTTTGAGTGACGCTGAAAAACAGCGCTATTACGCAAGATTCAATGCCAGCGCCGCGTGGATAGAACAACTGGAGTTGATGTACGGCGACGATTGATTCGTTCAGGCCCCCTCCCGTACTCGCCGCACCTGCACCCACAACGCCGGCGCAAAATGCAGCAGCACCATCCGCGCCAAGTGGTGAGTGAGGATAAACACCACGTTCAGCCCACCGGCAAACGCGACAATCGCAATCGTCTCGATCGCCCCCGGCATGTACGCCAGCCATAGCGACAACGGATCGCTGCCCAACCACCGCGCCGCTACCTCTGCAAACACCGCCGCCACCACAATAATCAACCCGACCGAGACCAGCGCCGTGCGGCCATGCAGGCCCAACTCCCTGACGCCCAACCCCTGAAACCGCGAGCCGATCCGCACACCGAGAATCAGTGCCGCCAGATTCAAGCTCCAGTCGGGCATGTGAAAACCGTGCAACCAGCCTGCTTTTACAAAGACTGCGGTGATGATGATCGCCGTGAGCATGAAGGGCGCCGGCACGCCGATCACCAGCAGCAATCGACCGAGCACGACGCTCAAGCCGATTACCGAGCAAACCGTCAACGCCATGCCGGTGATCAACGGATCGCTATCAACAGCAGCCACCGACACCTGCCCCGGAATCAAAAAGCTCACCAACACCGTGATCAGCAGTAACCGCATCAGATGCACGATGATCACCTTGCTCGACGCCTTCTCCGACTCCAGCAGATCAAACACCGCCGCCAGCGCCCCCGGATACACCGCCAGCAGCGCATCGGTGCGATTCCACCCTGCCCCACGCGTCAGCCACCAACCGGCCAGGGCAATCTGCACCGTCAGGCACAGCAGCAACACGCCAAGGCTGGGCAACATGGTCGACGCCGTCGCACTGTCCCACGCTTCGAACATCAGCCCGGTGGCGATGCCCAGGGTGACCTGGATGTAACCCAAACCATAAGGCGTTGCGGGTACGAAGCCTGATTTAGTGACGACCAGTGCCGTGACAAGGATCGAACCCAACAGCAAACCATGAGGCACACCGAGGGATTGCAACACCGCGCCAAAACCGGCGGCGACCAACAAACACAGAATGGATTTCATATTCGCCTTCCTGGCAATTCAACTGGCTTAAGCGCGCAACCGTCCAATCGCGCGCCGGTACTTCTCGATCCGTTCCAAATCCTCCCAGCTCGGCGAGGCAATCCGCGACAAATCGCTGTTCTCTTCCAGATCCGCCAGTTTCACCACCCGGCCAATCGGGTTCTGCGCCGCGCGATCGACAAAATCCTCATAGGACTCACCCGGTACTTTGGTTACCGACGCAATAGCCGTCAGCACCTCCTCGCTGAAGCCTTCCTTGCGCAAATCATCAAGGCTGATATCGCAATCCTCGACCACATCGTGCAGCACCGCGACGATGCGTTCTTCCAGCGTGGTCATGCGCAGCATTACCTTCAGCGGATGCAGAATGTACGGTGCCCCGCCCTTGTCCACCTGCCCGGTGTGCGCGGTGGCGGCGATGGCGATGGCGCGTTCGAGTGTCTGGGTCATGGGGATTTCCTCGGGTTAGACGCCGTAACGGCCGCCAACGTGGATGTTGCGTTTGAGCCAGCCGCCAATCGCTTTCAACCGACCGACCGGCTCGGCGTGTTGCTTGAGAATCATGCCAACTAACGTCGCCTGGTCCGCACCAGGATGTGCATCGATCAACTCAGCGACCCAGGCACAATCAGCCTTCTTCAAATGCTCACGCCACTCACCGGGCCAGGCCTCCAGCTCATACAGCGCCAACCAGCGCGCACCGCCCTGCCCACCATGCCCTCCGGCCGTCGACTGTTCGAAGCAGAAAGGCGTGGCCGCTCGGGACAGGTCGATGTTGAAAATGTAGACGTCGTGGGTTGGGTGCTGCGACGTGGGGGCGTTGTTGCGGCTGCCGATTTCGATCATGCGCGGATCCATCCGTGGCGGGGCGTTACAAACTGTTTCCTGCATACCATCACGGATTCACCTCGCCATGGCAAATCAAAAATAAGCCGAATCGGGACAATCAATGTCCGATCACGCTTAAAAATTTCCGCCCTGCACATAGGCCGTCCATGAACTTTTCTTTAAAATGATGTCAATGCGATATCGCCATTTATCTTTGGTCATGCGGCATCACTCAGCGTCAGGTTGTTTCCTGACAATCATGGAAGTACCCCCGATGAGACTGATTCTCGTGATGTTATTGATGTTGAGCGGCTACGCGCACGCCGGTTGTGAAAACATCAAAGACGATGACCAACGCAACTATTGCAAGGCCAAGGAAGGCTGGGATGGCTGCCAGAACATCAAAAATGATGACATGCGCAACGCCTGCAAATCCGAAGCTGAAGGTAGCGATAGCTGTGGGAACATCCGCGACGATGATCAGCGCAATCTCTGCAAAGGCAAGAGAGGCATCGACAGCTGCACGAACATTCACGACGATGACCTGCGTAACTTGTGCAGGGCACAACAAGGTCGGGGTGGCTGCCAAAACATCAAAAACGATGACATGCGCAGAGACTGCAGAGCCACGACCAATGGCTGATGGGTGCCACCGACGCCACTGCCCCCAATAGTCGTTCCGGCCCGGTCATCTCGCGAGTAATGTTTGCACGCCTCTGGCACGAGGCGGGCACTCGGGATTGACCGCTCGGTATACTCCCCCGCCATGCTTGCCCCGCATCACGCCTCAACCTGGAAAGGACACCGATGAGCAGTATTCCACTCTCCGAACAAATGGGCGCAATGGCCTTGGTCGATGAGTTGCGCCATCAGCAGAAACAGGTTCAGGAACACCTCGATCTGCCGCGACGCCGAGCCGAAATTGCCGAGCACATTCGCACCTATTACCAGAACCACAACATCGTGTTCGACGACAACCTGATCGAACAAGGCGTGCGTCAGGTGTTCGCGCGTCGTCTGCTGCTGGAAATGCCGCCCGTGGGTGCAATCGACACCTGGCTGATCAACTCGTTAGTCCGGCGCTCCGGTGTGATCAAAATGCTGCGAACCTCTGCCATGGTGCTATTGGTCATTGCCTTCGCGGTCTACAAATTCACCAGCCCGACGGTTTACAGCCCGGCCGAAGTGAGCGAGGTCAGCACCGACGCCGCGATTGTCCGCGATGATCGCAAAAAGCTGTTCCAGGAGGTGGACAAGCAGCGTGGCGCCGTAGAGGCCCTGGCTCGCAGGCTGGCCGAACAACCGGACCCGCAGGCCAGCGTATTGCTGAAGCGCGCCCGAAGCGCGCTGCCGGCTACCGACGTACGCACGTCTATCGGTCTTTCCGAACCCGTCACATCAGCAAACGCAGCCGCGATCGAAATCCGGGTCAAAGAACTCAAGGAGAGCCGGTATGCAGTCAACCGGTCTCTGTACGAAGTTGAAGGCAATGTGAAGTATGCCGGACGTATCCTCGACACTCGCAATGACCTTAAAGCAATGCTGCAAGACCCGAAATTTGCCCTCGGGATTGCCCACTCCAGCAATCTGGACCAGCGCCTGGCGGAAGTCGACCAGTTGCTCAAGCAAGTCAACGGCTACGACAGTAACCAGGATGCACAAGCGGCGTACAACGATCTGCGTGGCGATCTCTGGAACGATGAACAAGACATGCTCAAACTGCAGTCCATGCGCTACCGCTCGCTGAAAGAGCGCATCACCTCCCGCTGGGTACCGGATGAAATCCGGACCCAGTTGCGCAGAAAAGTCGAAGTCATCCACCAGCTCCTGGAAGTCGGTGACTCGATGGCCGCCGAGCGAAAAATCAATCATCTGATCAGTTCGATGAAAGATGCAGGCTACTGGCGCCGCTGGGGTGGTTCGGGAGAATGACAGATTGAAAAGGACGCCCCCCATGAGCAGCACCGCACTCTCCGAGCAACTGAAGGCGATGGCGTTCATCGACAAGCTGCGCCATGAGCAAAAGCAGATTCAGGATCATCTGGACTTGCCCAGCCGTCGCGCGGACATCGCCGAGCGCATCCGCGCCTACTACATCAGCAACGCCATCGAGTTCGATGACAAATTGATCGAACAGGGTGTGCGGCAGTTTTTCGCCCATCGCCTGATGCTGGAGATCCCGGCACTCAATGGATTCAATACGTGGTTGGTCAAGTGGCTCAACCGCCGCGGCGCTTCGCCGGCGAGCGTCAAACCGGCAGACATACGCCTGGCACCACTCATTCTGCTGATCCTGTTATCCAGTGCGCTGATCCTGTGGGCGAATCACCACTATAAGGATGCCGGGAGAGTTGACAACATCGTCAAAAATGCCTGGGCGATGCGCGACAAAAGCTTCGAGTTGAACAAGCAAGTGCAGTCAATAACCAAACGTCTCGCGGTGTTGCGCAAGAGCAACGCCGAACACCCGAGCGCGAACATCGGCCGTTTGCTCCAGCATGCGCAGTCCAGAATGCCAACCAGCGCTTTCCGCACGGACCTTGGTGTGGATATAAAAATCACCAAAGACAATCTGGACCTGGTGGAATCGCAGTTCATGACATTCAACGCGCAGCAACGGCGGTTCGACACCGACTCTGACCTAATCTACAACGACATGAAGTATGCCGGTGCAATCATCTGGATGCGCCAGACCCTGCGTGACATCCGCCAGGACCCGAAGAATGTCGCCAGGATCGAACAATCCAGCAGTCTGAAACAGCGACTGACACTGCTCGGGCAACAGCTTGAGCGCATCAACAACGAGAAGACTTACGGCGATGCGCTCTCCACGTTCCGAGATATCGACGATGAGCTGTATGGCATCGGTCAATAAACCACCGACTGCCTGGCCACCCTCACGAAAGGACACCTGATGCGCAGCATTTCACTCTCGGAACAAATGACGGTCGTAGCCCTGATCGACGAACTGCGGTATCAGCGCAAACTGGTCCAGGAGCACCTCGACCTGCCCCGCCGCCGCGCAGAGATCGCCGAGCGCATCCGTGCCTATTACCTGAGCCAGGACCTGCCCGTGGACGACGACCTGATCGAACAGGGCGTGCATCAGTTCTTTGCCCGCCGTTTGATCCTCGAAACGCCGCCAACCCATCTTGTCAGCTCGTGGCTGATCAGGACGTTGGTTAGTCGGCAGGCGCTGGCCGGCCGCGTCCGACGCATGCTGCCTCGGTTCGGGATCCTGCTCCTGCTGGGCGTCGTGCTGGGGGTTGGCGTGCTGTTGCAAAAGCAGTGGGCTTCCGGCGGGGACGATCTGAAGATTCTTGAAGTCAAATTAGCTGCACATGGCTTGTCCGGCAGTCTGCGCGATCAGAACACAGCGCTTGAGAAGCTCCGGACGCTGTTCGCAAAGGTTCAGCGCGAAAACGCACAACAGCCGGACGAGACAGCGACCCGCCTGCTCCAGCGTGCCGAACAGAAACTCCCGGCTCGCGACCTGCAGACCGATATCAGCAGTAACACCCCGGTAACCCGCGATAACGTTCTGGCCTTGGACTCGCAGATCAACGACCTTGACCGGCAACGTCTGCAATTGAATCGGGACACCTACGCGGCTGAGCAAGACATCCAGCGCGCCAGCGGTATTCTCGGCACACGCCGAAAGGTCCAGGAATTACTGAAGGATCCGAAACGTGCCGCCGCCATTGCCCAATCGAGCAACCTCGATGAACGCCTGGCCGAGATTGATCAGGCGCTGAAAAACATGGATGACAATCAGGGGACGGCGTATGCCGCTTACTCGGAGCTGTCGCGTGACCTGTTCGGCGACACCAGTCTGTTGGACTTGCAGACCAGTCGCTTCCAAGGCTTGCGGGCACGGATTGAGCGCAAAGAGTTTCCAGCAGAACTACGCGAATCCTTGCAGTCGCGCCTGCAGGAAATCGAAGCCGACCTGAAAAACGGAAACTCGAACGCCGCCGAGACAAAAATCACTCAGACACGACAAAAACTCAGGGCAGCAGGCTATTGGTCGCTGTATTGACCAGCCCGACCTTCAGCCTGCAATTTCTTCCCTTGACCGCGACTCAACAGGTAGTGCAATGACCTCAACCACCCAGAACCAGGCGTCATCGACCGCCAGACAGACGCCGGCGCACAGTGCCAAAGACTACGAAGACATCCGCCAGGAATGCAGGGAAAAACTGCGCGCCTACAGTGAAAACGAAGCCTATGTCTTCCTGCGTGATCGGGCCTATGGCACCGACCAATACGCGTTCGGTTTTTTCCAGCGCTGGCTCGACGGCCTGCTAGCCAAACGCATCAACTACGCTGGCAATCGCCAGAACGAGTTGATGCTGCTGGCGATGCAGGCGCGCAATGAAGAGCTGCACGGCAAGCCGCCCGCTGAGCGTTAATGCCTGCCCACACCCAGAACAGACGACACCACGTAAGGACACTCGATGACCAACTACCTCGAACGGGCACTCACTGGTCTGCGCACGATTGGCATCAACCTGTTTCAACCCGTTCACGATGCACCGGTGCTGGTACTGCTCGAGCGCGTTGCTCAGTACGACAACAGCAAAGTCACCGCCATCGCTTCGGTACTGCAGCAGTCGACCGCGTTCAACAGCATGGTCCGCGAGCAGATTGAAGGCATGGACATTTCCACGCGCATCATGGACATCACTCAGCGCTTCAGCTCGATCCGTGAAGACGCTTCTGCCATGGCCGAATGGATGGACGACGGCCGCCTCGACACCCTGGAAAAACTCAAGCTGAGCTGGATGAACCTGCGCCGCGGATCGATTCCCAGCCGCTTCAATGACATCCGCGAGAGCTACTTGCAGGTGTGCAAATCGGCCAATGACCAGATTACCCGGGAAAGCGTGGTGCTTGAGGCGTACATGGATTTCCGGATGGCAATGAAAGCCGCCGAAGTCGACGCCCAGCAAGTTTTGGCAGTGGCCGGCAAGGCGCTAGAGCAACGCACTCAGGCGCTGAACAACGCCGGCGCTCAGGTCACCGCTGCCGACACCGCCGAGCCGGCCCGGCGCGCCAGCCTGGAGTTGCAACGCGATGAAGCCGTTCGCGCCCTGCAGGATGAAGACAAGCGCTACCAGATCGTCAAAGACATCGCCGATGACCTCAAGGTCGGGTACAACACCGCTGAAATGGTGTTTGCCCGGATCAATCAGGTGCATGTGATCAAGGAGCGCCAGTACCAGCGCATGGTCTCGTTCTTCTCCACCAACGAAGTGGTACTGACCGGCCTCGCCGTATCCTTCACCAGCAACAGCGGCCTGGCCGAAGCGACCCACACACTCAATGCCACCACCGAAGGCGTCAGCAAAGGGCTCGAGGCGTTGGGCTCTGCCGGCAATCAACAGATCGAAGCGGCGGTCAAAGCCAGCTACGGCTCGACCATCAGGGTCGATTCGGTTCGTGCACTTGCCGATGCGACCCTGAGCTTCCAGACCGAGATGCAAAGCCTGACCGACAGCTACCGTGCCGAATCAAGCAATGCCGCCCGTGACATTGCCGATGCAGTGGAAGATGCCAAGCGCAAGTTTGCAGCGCTGCTGAGCAAGGCTGTCTGACGTTTCCAATGCAAAAACGCCGATGCCCGCCGGGGCATCGGCGTTCATGTACGTCGCATGACGTTGAAGGTTTACGCACATGAAAAAGGGACACCATTGGGTGTCCCTTTTTTGCCTTTGGAGCAAACAGATCAGTCAACGTTTCATGGCTTCGCACTGGTTGCGCAGGTCCCCATTGCCGATGCTCGCACAGCTACTGCCCTGCTTCGCTTCGCAGAAGGCGCGCTGATCACGATCCCCGATGCTGGCACATGAACCGCCTTTCTCCGCTTCGCAGGCCGTACGCAAATCGTAATTGTCGATGGAATAACAACTAGCGCCTTTCTTGGCGTCGCAATAGGCGCGCTGGTCACGATCCTCGATACCAGCGCATGAACCGCCCTTCTCCGCTTCGCAGGCCGTGCGCAAATCGTAATTGTCGATGGAATAACAACTGCTGCCTTCCTGCGTGGCCTGGCAATAGTTGCGTTTAACAGGATCACTGATGCTGGCACAACTGGCAGAAACGTAACCGCTGAACATCAATAACATTGCAAGAATCAACTTCATCTCACACTTCCTTGGGTTGCCAGGAAACAGCCTGGCACTGGTTGATGCAATCAAAACCAGATCAGCGCGTCATGGCTTCGCACTGATTGCGCAGGTCAGAATCATGGATGCTCGAACACGTGCTGCCCTTCTTCGCCTCACAAAATGCACGCTGATCGCTGTCATGGATGCTGGAGCAGGTACTGCCTTTCTCAGCCTCACACATTGCGCGCAAATCCGAATCATGAATGCTGGAACATGTGCTGCCCTTTTTCGCCTCGCAGTAAGCACGCTGGTCGCTGTCGTGAATGCTCGAACAGGTACTGCCCTTCTCGGCTTCACAGGACGCTCGCAAATCACTATCCCGGATCGAGGAGCAGGTACTGCCTTCCTGCGTGGCCTGGCAATAGTTGCGTTGATCGCTGTCACTGATGCTGGAACAACTGGCAAACGTGTAACCGCTGAACATCAATAACATCGCAAAAATCAGTTTCATCTCACACTTCCCTGGGTTGCCAGGAATCAGCCTGGCACTGCTTGATCCATTCTCAATGAGCGTCGCGACACGCCATCAAATTGACATCGCTTTTTAGGAAAGTTCAAACAGGCAAATAAGATCCGCGCAGATTTTTGAGTCTGAAAAACGCGTAGGAAAACACCACCTGTGGCGAGGGAGCTTGCTCCCGCTGGGCTGCGAAGCAGACCCAAAACCGGCCAGTCCTTTTCTCCAGGTCCACCGCATGCGCCGGAATACGCCGACTGCGTCGCCGAGCGGGAGCAAGCTCCTTCGCCACAGGGTTGGGTTGGCGTCCTACAGGTCGGTTGTGGTGGCTGAAATGGCTGACTAGAGTGGTGTCGTCGCTAACTAAATTAGCGATAGGGTTTCGCAGCCCTTAAGATTGACACCTTGTTCCGTCAAGTTCGGCCGACTCCCGGCTGTCCACGTTTTATGGCGGTTGTGCGTGGGAGACCTCCGGGTCTGCCGGGTCATGGTGTTTATCCTCCGGTCTGCGAACCCACGCATAGCTGCCACCCTTTTGTTTCGCAGCACAATGGTGGCAATTCCTCTTTGCCAAGGATTAACACCATGACGACGCAAACACCGCTCCACCACTACGCGCACATGTCCCACCCCGCCACCGACCACCCTGTCCTCCTGATCGACGCCGATGCCCCATTGCGTGAACTCCACGCCTGCCTCGCCGAACGCCTCAACGCCGTCCTCAAATACCTTGACCTCATCGCCTGCACCAGCCTCCCCGATTACGCCGAACATGACATCAACACTGTGACCAACATCGCCAGGATCATGGTGCAGGACGTGAGTGATGTGTTTCGGGTAATCGAGCAGCGAGGTTTCGACGCGCCAGCCTGATAACCAACACATTGCCAAAGTGCCAACTTCATAAACGCCCGGTCATCCAACCAGCGATAACGTCGTTGGCACTTGGGAATAATCACCTCCTGACTTCCGCGCCCCTTGTAAGACGCGTCTGAACTTCACCAATAGCGAACCAGCGCCTCACTGTCCCGGCTTTAGTTGACGGTTACTCTTCAAACAAGAGTTTCCCAGTCAATAAGGCAGAGCTTCCATGGCCAACCACAGCTACATGAGCATTACCGGAAACCGTCAAGGCTTGATCTCCGCCGGTTGCTCCGACACAAACTCAATCGGCAACAAATGTCAGTTAGGCCACCTCGACGAAATCATGGTCCTGGCCTATTCCCACAACATGACCACCGGCAATAACGGCGGCGTCACTGCCGACCGTGGCAAGCACTTGCCGATCATGATCACCAAGAACATCGACAAATCCTCACCACTACTGTCCGCCGCACTTCATGAGCGTGAAGTGCTGGACTGCACCCTCTTCTTCTACCGAACCTCACCCGCTGGAACACAGGACAAGTACTTCAAAATCCACATTGCCGGCGCAAAAATCGCCCACATCAACCTCCAGGTTCCCCACGCCATCCACTTGAACGACGCACAGCCTCAAGAATTGGTGTCATTTACTTACGGCGTTTTTCAAGGTTGTTGTCGCGTCGCCGTCTAACTATGCCGCTCTTTTCTCGGTCTGCTGCTGCCGATCCGGGTTCAACATCACAGTGCCCATCGGCTCCCAGTTTCTTGTCTGGCCAGACC
>NZ_CAXAOQ010000029.1:0-93921 GCF_963970575.1 Pseudomonas sp. EA_65y_Pfl2_P74 | reverse complement strand
TGATCACGGTGCGAGTGCGATCAACCTCGGCTACCTGACGCATCCACGCCCGAGCGGTGGGCAACCGCGCGGCGAAGGTTTCGAATTGCGCACCGACCGCCATGGCGCGGTGCGTGCCGGTGCCGGTCTGCTGATCACCACCGAGCCACGTCCAAACGAGTCGAAACACCACAAGGATCTGCCGGAAACCGCCGAGCGCCTCGCCACCGCGAGCGATCAGCAGGACGGCTTTGCGGTGCAGGCCAAGGAGTTGCAAGCGCAGGAAGCGGGCGATCAGGACGACGTGGCCAAAGCCTTGCACGCCCAGCATCAAGGCGTGCTCGGCAGTGGCCCGGCGAACATGACCGCCAATGAGTTTCCGGAATTCACTGAACCGCATCTGGTGCTCGCCAGCCCGGCCGGCATCGCCCTGACCACGCCGCGCTCCAGCCACATCGCCACCGGCGAACACCTGGCATTGAGCAGCACCGGTCACACCAGTCTTTCCATCGGCAAGCGTCTGCTGGCCAGTGCCAGTCGCGGCATGCGCCTGTTCGTGCAGAGCATGGGTTGGCGTCTGGTGGCCGCGTCCGGTGACATCGACGTGCGTGCGCTAAAGGACAGCATCAACCTGCTGGCCAAACTCAACATCACCGCCAATGCCGACCGCATCACCATTGCCGCCAAGACTGAGTTGGTGATCCAGGGTGGTGGCAGTGCCACGACTTACAACGCTGGTGGCATTACTCACGCTACCAGCGGCCCGTACACGGCCCATGCGGCGAACTTTGCCTACACCGGTGCGAAAAGTCTGGCCGGGGTATTCCCGGAACCGCCGAAACCGGGCAAGGGCAACCTCGAATTGTTCAACCAGTACGCCGGGCGTCAGGGCATCAAGGAAGGCGATTACGAAGTCATTGATGCCTTGGGCAAAAGCATCAAGGGCAAGCTCGATGGCAAAGGTTTCGCCAGCGTCTCTGGCGCAGCACCGGGCCCGGCGCGGGTGCTCTTCGGCAAGGATCCGGCGGACACCTGGAGCGATGGCAGTTACATCGGTAAGCCGGAATGGCCGTTGAATCCGCCGGGGGCCGAAGACGTGCCGAGCCAAGTGCAGGCGATGGTCGCACAGGTGTTGCCGAGCAAGAGCTGGGACATGCTGGAGAAGGGTAAGGACATGGCACAAACAGGGATGAGTGCGGTGCAGACCGCGCAGGGCGCAATGCAAACGGCGCAGCAGGTGAAAGGCGCTGTGCAGGGCGGAGTGGCTGGATTGCCGAAACTGGCGAGTGCCGCCATGCCGAGTGCGTCGAGCATCCTCGGCGCCGCGAGCAAGGGCGGCCGATTGCCGACGCTTCCCGCACCAACGCTGCCAAAACCTTCCTTGAAAACCCCGGGCCTGTTGGCGGGTGAGATGCTGTCATGACCACTGAAAATGCTGTTGTAAAACGTGAACCTCAAGTTGCCATCGTTCCCCTGAATGCCATCGACATTCAGGATGTTGCCAGCGGTGCGGCAACCTTCGACGCCTGGCTTCAATCCGCCAGTGGCGGCGTGGTCACTCTTGATCGAATCAAGAACGTCGCCGGCGCATTACCCGTGGTGGGCAACATCATGGCGTTGGTCGATGCGCTGGGTGACATCGTCACCCTGTCGAATGCCCAGAAGCGCGACCTGCTGGCGTGGGCCAGTCTGGGCATCAACCTGATCGGTGTTTTGCCGCTGCCACCGGCGATGGCGGCAGCCCGTATGACGTTGCGCCCAACACTGTTTCTGGTGCGTCAGGAGATGAAGGCCAGCAGCAAGATGCTGCTCAGTGCATCTGTGATCGAGGTGCTGGTCGGGCACCTGAACGCCTCTATCATCGGCACCCTCGACGACTTTGTTGAACAGGCCAAAGGCAAGTTGCCCGGGATTCTCGCGGACGCTGGCAAGCTGGGCGAAGACGTTATTAACGAGATCGCCAAAGGTCTCGAAACCGTTGCTAACGGTAAGCTCGACGCCAAGGGGGACGTCCAGGCCGCCAGTCAACAAATCAGCGCTGCGGGGGATCAGTTACTGAGCGACCCTCTCGCGGCAATTGGCAACATTTTCGGGGCTACCGCGAGTGCTTATAAAGCGGCTGGCAAGGGGCTGGCCAACAGCGCTGCCGATCATCTGCTACCCGACGAGATCAAAAAACAGGTTGCTACCGAGACCGCAAAACTGCGCGCCATGGGACCGGAACTGCGTACCCAGTTGAGCAAGTTGGACGACGAATCGGTTCAGAACTCGATTGGCTGGTTGCTGCTGATTTTGTCCAGTGCAGTCACTCTTTGGCGTAAGCGCAATGCTCATGGACAGAGTGCCGGAGTCAAGCCGGATCAGACCAGTCAGGCCCAGCACACAGCCTCAGAAGGTGGTCTGGGTGCGACGAGCCAACAAGCTGCTGCAACCAAAGCCCCCAAACCGAAGAAAAACGGCACATGCACCAGTACCTGCCACAGCATCAATTTTGCATTGGGTTCGGAATCCCTCAGCCATAGCGATTTCAGCTTGCCCGGGCCGTTCCCGGTCGAGTGGAATCGCATCTATAACTCGCGCCTTGGGGAGTACGATCAAGGCGACCTTGGTGCTCGCTGGGTCACGAAATTCACCACACGGTTTGACTGCGTGGATGATGGCCTGACGTTCTATGGTGCTGATGGTCGAAACCATAGCTATCCACTGCCCAAGGTTGGGCTGTTCCACTACGACCCCATCGAGAACATCACTCTGGTTCGTGCCAGCGAAGATCAGTTGATGCTGTGTCGTGGTTTTGAACGCAAGGAAACCTATGTGCGCCGTAACCAGCGTTATGTGCTTACCAATATTTCGCTGCGTAATGGCGCCGGCATCATGCTGCATTACGAACATCGCCATGGTGAACAGTCGGTGCTCTCCGATCTGATCACATATCAGGAAAACGACTACACCAAGGTTCACCTGCACCTCGGCACGATGATCGACGATCACGGCCGGCTGTCCGGCATCTGGGAAATCCGCGACGGTGAGCCACAACGGCAACTCTGTGCGTACCAGTACGACGCTTATGGCGATCTGATTCAGGCACAGGACGAGAACGGCGCTGTCTGGTTGTACCAATACCAGCATCACCTGATCACCCGTTACACCGACCGCACCGGTCGCGGCATGAATCTGGAGTGGGACGGCCAGGGCGCCAAGGCTAAAGCCGTACGCGAATGGGCGGACGACGGCAGCTTCGACACACGTCTGGAGTGGGACGAAAACATTCGTCTGACCTACGTCACCGACGCGCTCGGCAATGAGACCTGGCACTACTACGACATCCTTGGCTACACCTACCGAATACAGCATGCCGATGGCCTGTCCGAGTGGTTGTTCCGTGACGAAGCCAAGAACGTCGTGCGTCACGTGCATGCAGACGGTACGACTGATCGTTACAGCTACGACGAGCGCAGCAATTTGCTTGAGCACATCCGCGCTGATCACACCGTAATACATTTTGCCTACGACGATCAGGACATGCTGATCAAGATCAGTGATGCCGAAGGTGGGCAATGGCAACGCGCCTATGACGATCAAGGCAATCAAGTCGAAGCCGTCGATCCTTTGGGAAACAAGACGGAATACGCTTACAACAAGGCTGGACAACCGACCGCGATCAAGGACGCCAACGGCAACGAAAAGACGCTGGACTACAACGACGCCGGGCAACTGGTCGAATACGTCGATTGCTCGGGCAAGACCAGCGCTTGGGAATATGACGAACGAGGGCAGATGATCTGTTTCACCGACGCCGCCGGAAACGCAACCGAGTACGAATACAAGGCCGGGCAGCTGGTGCTGATCAAGCACCCGGACAAAACTGAAGAGCGTTTCGAGCGTGATGCCGAGAGTAGATTGTTGGCACATGTTGATGGTCTGGATCGTTGTACCACATGGAGCTACAACGCTAGTGGCCGGATTGCCGAGCGAGTTGACCCTGCCGAGCAAACTTTGCGCTATCGCTGGGATCGCATCGGTCGATTAACTTCCTTGGAAAACGAAAACGAACAGCGCGCTCACTTCCACTACGACCCCGTAGGCCGACTGCTTGAAGAAAGCGGATTCGATGGGCGCTCCACGCGTTATCAATACGATCCACTGACCGGTCGCTTGGCCCAGTCCGCTAATGGCGAGCGCGTGATTGAGCTGACCTTCGACCCGATGGGCCAGATGACCGAGCGCCGTGCTACTTTGGGCGATCAGTCGCAAAGCGAAAAGTTCGCCTACGACGGCAACGGCAATATGGTGTTGGCCTCCAACACCGACAGCCACCTGCAATGGTTTTATGATCCAGCAGGTAATATTCTGCGTGAGCATCAACACTATCTAGGTCTGGAAAAACCATTGGTTGCGGTCTGGCAGCACGAATACGACCTGCTTAACCATTGCGTCGCCACGACCCGCCCTGACGGCCATCGTGTCAGTTGGCTCACTTACGGCAGTGGTCACTTGCTGGGTATGCGACTGGACGAACATGAGCTAATCGGTTACGAGCGCGATGATCTGCACCGCGAAATCGCACGCCATCAAGGCAACCATCTGCTACAAATCCAGAGTTGGGATCCTGCTGGTCGATTGCAGGAGCAACTGCTGGGACGCAGGGACGACAAGTCCACGCTGCTGAAACGCGAGTACAAATATGATGCTGCCGGACAATTGACTGACATCAATGACAGCCGGCGCGGCTCACTTTCTTATCGTTATGATCCTGTCGGCCGGCTGCTTAGTGCCACCAGCCGTCAAGGCGTGGAAACCTTCGCCTTTGACCCGGCCGGCAACTTGCTGGATGATAAACAGGCTGAAATTCGCCGCCCACTGGATCTGACCCCCCGGCGCAGCAAACTGGTCGACAACCTGCTACGCGAATACGCCGGCACCCACTATAACTACGATGAGCGTGGCAACCAGATTCAACGCTGGCACAACGGTCAGCGCAGCGATTTGAAATGGGATCTGTTTGATCGACTGGTGAGTTTCGAAGATCCGCGCCTTTGTGTGGATTTCGCTTACGACGCGTTGGGAAGGCGCCTCCACAAAAACTCCCACGCCCACTACAAACAGCGCCCTGAAGCCGGTTCTCTCTGGAACCGCAACGAGCATGCCCGTAAACAGCTTGAACTGGGGTGTGGCTTCACTCTGTACGGCTGGGACGGCGACAACCTCGCGTGGGAAAGCAGCCCAGCGCAGAGCGATGGCCAACCGGGTCGCACGGTTCACTACATCTTTGAACCAGGTACCTTTGTTCCTGTTGCCCAAGCGGTGCGGCATGCGCCGATTGATCTTGTGGGGCAGCCCAATTACAGCGGTGAGTACAGTCTTGATGATGACCCGTTATGGGGTCACAAGGCTATATCTATGCCGTTTGATGCGTTGGCTTGGTATCAATGCGACCACTTGGGCACACCGCAGGAACTGACGGATCCGCAAGGCAACATGGCCTGGAGTGCGCAATACAAGGCGTGGGGGCAGGTGACGGAGCAGCGCTCTGAATGGGCGCGGCAACATGGCGTGATGAATCCGATACGATTCCAAGGGCAGTATCACGATCATGAGACTGGACTGCATTACAATCGGTATCGATATTACGACCCTGCGGTAGGAAGGTTCATCAGCAGAGATCCAATAGGATTTGCTGGCGGCATCAATTTTCATCAGTACGCACCGAACCCTACCGAGTGGATTGACCCACTGGGGTTAGCGAGAAAGGCTCCCTCGAAGTTTGCCAAGCGGGACGGTGATGGAGCGAGTGCTGCTGATATTGCAGCGAGTAAGGTTGATGGTGGGCATCGTCGAGGCCAAGATGCATGTCGTGAGGAGCTTTTGGAGGAGAGCGGCTCGGATGACTATGTATGTTGGCGGTGCGGTAGTACCTCGAAAAACCCTAAAGATATGCATTTGGGGCACACCAATGTCCCTACTTCCAAGGGCGGCAACCTTGCGAAGGTTAACATCGCTCTCGAAGGCGCTTCCTGTAACCTTAGTGCCGGTAGTAGCGGCTATGTTAAAGAAGGCATGTCTTGTGTTGAACGTGGAAGTTGTGGAGCACCTTATGGTCGATGATCAAGCAGCGGAACTTATTCGGGTATATGCGGGAAAAAACTCAAAAGGGCCGGTATTTGAACAGCTACCTGCTCGAAAAATTGATGAGCATACGTATGAATTGCTTTCTTCTCCGGGGCTAGCGTTGAATCTGGCGAGAGGGGATGTGATTTCTTTAAAAAATCCTCAGACACACGCCGAGGTTATAAAGAGAGGTGGTAATTTCTGTATCCATATTTACTCCAAGCACATTTCACCTGAGCGGCTGGAGATGCTTGAAACGGAGGTAGCGAGGGAGCTTAGCGGCACCTTGGACGGCATATATAAAGGGAATTTGTCGTTGGCTATTCCTGCAGAAAATGGAATGGATAATATTGCAAGTTTTTTTAACGAGTTTTACGAGGAAACTGGGATCCAATGGTATTACGCAAATATCTACAAAAATATCGATGACGTAGAAGACGAGACGCTGCTCAACTGGTGGCTGGATAGTTAGTTTAAAATAGCTTCTCAATTTCCAAGCTCAGGAACAAACACTCGTTCACCGAATTGAGGCTCCCATACCAGGAAAGGCCCGCTGAGAAAAGGCCATCGACATTGCAATACACCCAATCTCGGCGGGCAACGAATCCAAGATCTTTCGGGAGTAAAAGTCCAACACCGCAGCCCGGAAACCAGCCACTGTGGGATCGGACATTGGATCGAAAGGAAAGGATAGATATGAGCGAACATGAACCGCCGTATCCTGACGGCACACAGAATGCGATTTGCGAGAAGTACGGAATGTCAGCGTTGGCTCCTGAAGAAATGGTCGCCTTGTCCATCGAATCTCTCGGGAAAACACCTATTTACGGCGCCCGTATTCAATTGCCGGAAAATGGGAATGTCAGCTGGTTCATTCACTGCGGCACGCATTCGACAGCGATAGATTTTTACCAGCCGATTTGTATTGAACATTTACCCGAAGTGCTACCGATGGTTATGAAGTATCTGTGTTTGCCCACGGGCGCAAAATTCATCATCGATACCCAAGGGTACGAAGACGTCTGGATGGCTGAGTAACTTGGTCAAAGGAGTGACAACATGAAAGACGCAATTCGTCTTGGCGACTCCACCACACACGGTGGCAAGGTGCTCGAAGCTTTCTCCCGAACCGACCTCAACGGTAAGCCGATTGCCGGGGTCGGTCACAAGGTCAGTTGCCCGTTATGCAAGGGGATTTTCCCAATTGCCGAGGGCAGTAGCACCTACACCGTCGATGGTGTGCCCATCGCGCTGGACGGTATGAAAACCGCCTGTGGTGCTGCGCTGATTGCCAGCGGCCCGAAAGGGGCGGTTGTCAGCTGAATCAATATTTTTTGCATTGATTGCCTATCTCCATGGCGCGGGCTCCCATCGTCCGTTCCGTGGCAATTGAAGCGCGAATGAAGTCGTTCTTTTTAAAATCTGGTCGTTGGGAGGCGGTTGGCAATGGCCGGATTCGAATAGACCCACCGCATGTGGAAAATACGAACCAACAGGTTCATGCTCCCTGTCAATGCAAGACAAGGAAGGCTGAAGTTGTAGTGAATAAGGTTGGAATCTCAGAGGTAGGCGGGGTAGCGTCTCTGAACTCACGCGAAAAGAAAAAAATCCCTTCGGGAACAAGGTTTCAATCTATGAGAAAGTTGAATAAATTCAGTGTGCACGGAACTGCTATCGGGAGTGATAAAAATATTCAGCTGGATGAGGTTTCGATTCTTGCTGATCCACAAACGATTAGAGAACTTGGCGTTTTTCTCATTAATGCATCATATGAGATGTCAACGCATGGTCTTGAGCATATGCACCTTCAAGGTATCGCTGAAAACTTCGACTATGAAGCGAATGTGGATTTTATAGTCCTCAATAACAGCTTGGTTAAATCGTGACCGGCACACTGAACGTACCCCCGCTAATAGAACTTTCTGAGAGCCTGCGCCCACTGTTTCTCGCCGCAGGCTGGCCCACCCCTTGCACCGAACCAGTAGCGTGTTACGTCCCACCGGAACATCCTGCCGCTGCTCTACTTGAGCAGTTGGTCGGGGTGCAGGTGGGCATCTGCAGCGCAGGGGAGGAGTGTGCTACGAGCGATGTCGCCTTTGGTACATTTGAATATCTGCATGATAGCGAGGAGTTCCTTGAGTGGCAGCAACGCCTAAGCAGTACCTTGGTGAGCATTGCCGAAGTCCAACACGGCCATGGCGCGCTGTTGATGGACGAACAGGGTTGCTGCTACGTCTTGAGCCTCATTCACGACGGGCTTTGGATACAGGGACTGAACTTTATTCAAGCGATGGAAAACCTGATATTTGGCCGTAAGGGCGGTGAGCCGGTGCGACTCGCCACGCCAGGCGCGATACCGATCATTTGAGTTGCACTAGGTACCCAAGCTGACGAAGACGTTTGGATGGCTGAGTAACTTAGTCAAAGGAGTGACAACATGAAAGACGCAATCCGTTTGGGCGACTCCACCACGCACGGCGGCAAGGTGCTCGAAGCCTTCTCCCAGACCGACCTCAACGGCAAACCGATTGCCGGGGTTGGTCACAAGGTCAGTTGCCCGTTGTGCAAAGGTGTGTTCCCGATTGCCGAGGGCAGTAGCACCTACACGGTCGATGGCACGCCTATCGCTCTGGACGGCATGAAAACCGCCTGTGGCGCCGCACTGATTGCCAGTGGCCCCAAAGGGGCGGTTGTCAGTTGAACACGCGGGGCGTGAGGGGGCGGACGATGGCTATTTTGAGACGCGTTTGGAGTGGGACGAAAACATTCGTCTGACCTACGTCACCGACGCGCTTGGCAACGAGACCTGGCACTACTACGACATCCTTGGCTACACCTACCGAATTCGCTACGCGGATGAGCGTTCTGAATGGCTGTTTCGCGATGGCGCGAAGAACATTGTTCGTCACGTCCGAACAGATGGGAGTGTCGCGCGCTTTGGTTATGACGAGCGCGGAAACATGCTTGAGCATATTCGACCTGATGGAAGCGTTACGCATTTTGCTTACGATGATCAGGACTTGCTGATCAAGATCAGTGATGCTGAGGGAGGGCAATGGCAACGCGCGCATGACGATCAAGGTAATCTGGTTGAAGCGCTCGATCCGCTTGGCAACAAAACCGAATACGCATACAACAAGTCCGGCCAACTCACGGCGATCAAGGACGCCAACGGCAATGAAAAGACGTTGGACTACAACGATGCCGGCCAACTGGTGGAGTACGTCGATTGTTCGGGCAAAACCAGTGCTTGGGAGTACGACAAACGGGGGCAGATGATCTGCTTCACCGACGCCGCTGGGAACGCCACCGAGTACGAATACAAAGCTGGGCAACTGGCGCTGATCAAGCACCCAGATACGACCGAGGAACACTTTGAGCGCGACGCTGAAGGTCGGTTGTTGGCCCATGTCGACGGTCTGGATCGCTGCACCACTTGGAGCTATACCGCTGCAGGTCTTATTGCCGAGCGTGTGGATGCGGCCGAGCAGACGCTACGTTATCGCTGGGATCGGCTGGGCCGATTGCAGGCTATGGAAAACGAGAATGGCCAACGCGCGCACTTCCACTATGACCCGGCCGGTCGCCTGCTCGAGGAAACCGGCTTTGACGGTCAGTTTACGAGCTATCAGTACGATCCTGATACTGGACGTCTGGCCCATTCTGTCGCCGGTGGCCGCACGATCTCGTTGAACTACGATTCAATGGGGCGGTTGGTTGAGCGCCGTGCCACCTTGGGCGACCAGTCACAAAGCGAGACCTTCGCCTATGACGGCAACGGCAATCTGGTCATGGCCAACAATGCTGACAGCCGCCTGCAATGGTTTCATGACCTGGCCGGCAACCTGCTGCGCGAACACCAACATTACCTCAGCCTGGAAAAACCTACGGTCGCAGTCTGGCAGCATGAATACGATGTGCTTAACCAGCGTGTCGCCACGGTGCGCCCAGACGGCCATCGTGTCAGTTGGCTCACCTACGGCAGTGGTCACTTGCTGGGCATGCGTCTGGACGAGCATGAACTGATCGGCTTCGAACGTGACGATTTGCACCGCGAAGTTTCCCGTCATCAAGGCAATCATCTGATGCAAACCCAAAGCTGGGATCCGGCTGGACGCTTGCAGGAGCAGTTATTAGGGCGCAGCGATGACAAATCGACACTGGTGAAGCGCGAGTACAAATACGATGCTGCCGGCCAACTGACCGACATCAACGACAGCCATCGCGGCCCCCTCGCGTATCGCTACGATCCCGTCGGCCGACTGCTCAGCGCGGTGACACGTCAAGGGGTGGAAACCTTCGCCTTCGACCCGGCGGGCAACCTGCTCGACGACAAAGCAACAGAAGTTCGCCGCCCGCTGGAGCTTGCACCACCGCGCAGCAAACTGGTCGATAACCTGCTCCGTGAGTATGCCGGCACTCACTACGACTATGACGAACGCGGTAATCAGATCCAGCGCTGGCACAACGGCCAACGCAGTGATCTGCGTTGGGATTTGTTTGATCGACTGGTGTATTTCGAAGATCCACACCTCGCGGTCGATTACGCATACGACGCGCTGGGGCGACGCCTGCACAAAAACTCTCGCGCTCACTACAAACAGCGCCCGGAAGCCGGCTCCCTGTGGAACCGCAACGAACACGCACGCAAGCAGCGCGAGCTAGGCTGCGGCTTCACGCTCTACGGTTGGGATGGCGACAACTTTGCGTGGGAAAGTAGTCCCGCGCAGGCCGATGGAGAGCCAGGGCGCACTGTTCACTACATCTTCGAACCAGGCACCTTCGTTCCTGTGGCACAGGCTGTGCGTCACGCGCCCATTAATCTGATGAGACAGCCGGATTACAGCGATGAGTACAATATTGATAATGACCCACTGTGGAGTCACAAGGTCATAGCACTACCATTTGATGCGTTGGCCTGGTACCAGTGCGATCACCTAGGCACTCCACAGGAGCTGACCGATCAACATGGCAATATGGCCTGGGCGGCTCAATACAAGGCGTGGGGGCAGGTAACGGAGCAGCGTTCGGAGTGGGCGCGGCAGCATGGCATTGTGAACCCGATCAGGTTCCAGGGGCAGTATCATGATCATGAGACGGGGCTGCACTACAATCGCTATCGGTACTATGATCCGCAGGTCGGTCGGTTTGTAAGCAGGGATCCGATTAGTTTCGGCGGTGGGACGAACTTTTACCAGTATGCGTCCAACCCAGTCATATGGACGGATCCACTAGGCCTCGCTGCGGATGGGCAGTTAGGTACTTACGGTAGTATGAATGGCGGCAGCAACGTAGGTGATCAGTTGGAGGTTCACGAGCTCGTCAGGCATGAATCTCTGGTTCAGATGGGATGTGCGAATAAAAGACGTCGCAATAAAGCGAATCCGTCGATTGCCGTTGACCCCACAAGACATGATGCGATTCACTCCAACGAAACCGCTCTGGCGCGCACTCATCTAGGCCTAGGCGTTAATGAGTTTGATTTTGACCCAGCGACGGGTAAACCCTCTAAACGGCAAATGGACGTTTGGCAAGGAGCCATCCGTCAGTCCGGAATATCAGCTTCGCAGGCCAGACGTTTGCGCAAGCGCTCTGGTCAATATGTAAATTCGCTTAACTGCTGCTGTAATCAATAAATTAGCGGAGAGATGCAGATGTTTAATGAATTGGTTTTTACCCAAGAGTTGCCTACGAAAGCTGATGCATATACAGGCGGAGGGGTCTATCTGCCGAGTGATGTAGTTTGGCCTCAATCGACGGATGGACTGCCACTTACACATTTGATCTCTTTTCCTGGCGCATGGTTTTCAGATGCGCTAGTGGACGAAAATTATTGGATCTCGGTATTTATACCGTACCTGCCGGGAGATGTAGGACATTACAGAAAGCTAAGAGCTCTCAATGGAGTATCCGAAGCTGTTGTTATGGGATATATCCGTTCAAGCGAAGAGCGGAATGAAGCATCGAATAAAATACTGGATTGCGGAAGAGTGCTGCTTTTGTCAAGTCCGGACTCTGATGATGATGAAAATTTGGCGTCTAAACTTGATGGTATAGATGCTTGGTTGCAGGCACCCATATCATCAAGTATCGGACGCAGACGGGTGTCTATTTATGGTGGGGATTTAGATGTTTCTCTCCCCAATAACAAAGGCATACTTTCAGATGGTATGGGTTATCTTTTCCTGGATGATGAATTCTCAGGAAAAAAAGGAGCCGGGTGCGGTGGGTTTTTTCTCCAGCTAGGTTAGTCGAACGGTTTGAAAACCACCATGACGGCTAGCCTTCGCTGCGCCGCGAGTTTGCTTGACCTGGTCTAAGCAGGCTGATGAGGCGTGCGCTAGAGCGCTGAAATGTGTTGGCCGTAGAATGTGCTGCCAGCTATCGAATGGGTTAAATACTACTGGGGTGGCTGTTCGTTACAGATAGATATTGCAGCCATCCCGTAGGTCAAAGGAGTGACAACATGAAAGACGCCATTCGCTTGGGCGACTCTACCACTCACGGTGGCAAGGTCCTCGAAGCTTTCTCCCAGACTGACCTCAACGGCAAGCCGATTGCCGGGCTCGGTCACAAGGTTAGTTGCCCATTGTGTAAGGGGATTTTCCCGATTGCCGAGGGCAGCAGTACCTACACCGTCGATGGCACGCCGATCGCGCTCGATGGCATGAAAACCGCCTGCGGTGCTGCGCTGATTGCCAGTGGGCCTAAAGGGGCCGTGATTAGCTGAATCCATATTTTGTGCATCGATTGCCTTTATGCATGGCGCGGGCTCCTGTCGCCTGTTTGAGGATGCTTGAAGAATGAATGAAGTCGTTCTACTGCATTGCCTGAATATTAATACTAACCATCAAGTCGTGAGTTTTATATGCTGAGTATGAGTTGTACTTTTAACCGCCTGTGGGCCGCATGTGTTGTCGCAGGTGTATGTTTTTCTGGTACGAACGTAGCGCAAGCGCAGCCAGCAGACCTGTATAAACAATTGGATGCCGCCGTACTTCAATACGCCTATTCAAAGGAGCAAAAAGACCTTGATGCCGTAAATAAGTTGCTCAAGGGCGGTGCAAAACCTGACGCGCTTATTCTATGGCATGCAGCTTATTACAGGAGCCCCGTGCTGGTAGATCGGCTTCTCGAGTTTCCTGTCGATGTCAATCAACCAATCAGCGATAACGGTGAAACAATACTGTTATCCATATTGGGGCATATGGGGGATCCAGAAGACATGAAGGACTCAATGCCCATTGTGCAGAGCCTGATCAAAGCGGGTGCCGACACCAATGCGATTGCTCAAGGCGGAACCAATACGCCACTTATTGCAGCCGTGGGCATAGAAAATCCGTCGTCGGTCGAAGTGACAAAGTTGCTGCTGCAGGCTGGTGCCGACGCCCGGATGCTGACGCCTCAGGGGTTTTCTCCATTGATCGGCAAAGGTGCGAACAATCTGGAATTGATCAAGCTGTTGATCGCTGCTGGTACTGATCCCTATGGGGTCAGCAAGGTGGGTTCTACACCTTTGCATTACGTTTGCGAGCGTGCCTATGCACTGAACGATCAGCCGGATCCACAAGCTGCGCAGCGGATTGCGCTGCTGCACAAAGCTGGCACTTCCGTTGATGCCTTCGCACCTCAACAGCAGGCATGGCCTGTTGGCACTCCATTGCTGGAAAGTGCAATTCGTAGCAACCCGGATTGCACAAATGCTTTGCTGGCTGCCGGCGCCGATAAAGATGCACCGGCTTTCCCCCCGGAATATGTGGCACAAGACCCAAGTGTGAAAGGTCAGACTGTCCGTCAAAACATACTCAAATCAGTAAAAAATGTACCGGATTTGTATTCCGAATCCATTATCAAGTTGTTCCAGTAAAAAAAATTAAGCTAAACAGAGCTCAATGCTCTCTGAAATTTAAAGGAATAAATATGAAGATCGCTTCTTTGATTCTCGCCATGGCAGCAGTTTTTGGCATCTGCAATATCGCTCACGCGGATGGAAAAGATGCTGCCACTCTGAAAGGGATATACGACATTGGCCGCAATATGTCAGGCCTGGTCAAAAATTGTGTCGACAAAGGGTTCCTGAAAGCAGACAGCGTTGAGAGCGCCAACAAGATGGTTGTCTTTGTTGACAATATGCCTGGTGATTTTGACAAACATGACGGCGACAAGAACGAACAGTCTGGTCGTAAGGGCGAAGTGTTGGCTAACGGGGAATACAAGAACCTGGAAAGCAATCTGCCGCCGAACCTCACTCTCAAGCAATGGTGTGAGCAGGCTGATCAGGGCATGCGCGAAGGATTGAAGCGTGTCGGTCTGTAATCTCGGCTGATGTGATTCTACAGCTTGGAAGGACGCTCGCAGATCGCGAGCGTTTTTCATGTCATGGACTGTGCAGAGTGTCCCTGAAACTGCCTACGCGCATCACGCTAATAGTTCGGCAATCCATTGAGCCTGCTGCTTGACCTCTTGCACTTTCGCTTCGGGCAAAGCCTGCTGCGCACGTGCAAATTGAGTCAGCGTCTTTTGCTTCTGATGCAGCTTGCGTTGCCACTTGATCAGGAACGCCGGGCTGCGAGCCTGCATCTGTAGAGGGCCGAAGTAAAGCTCTTGATCGGTGTACGCCACTGTCTCGGCGCGTTCGGCAACGATGATTTCGTAGTCGAAGCGATTCTCGTGCAGCACTTCCTCGCTGAGGATGCGGTAGCCATTGTTCATCAGCCACTGGCGCAGTGGCTGCTCGCCGCCGTTGGGTTGCAGGATCAGGCGTTCCGCGCCGCTTAAGCGTGACTTGCCGCTCTCGAGAATATCGCGGATGGTTTCGCCACCCATGCCGCAGATAGTGATGGCGGTGATCCCGTCTTCCAGTCCGATCGCCGCCAGCCCATTGGCCAGGCGCACGGTGATGTGTTGCTGTAGATCGTTTTCGCGTACGGTGCGTTCGGCCGAGTGAAAGGGCGTCAACGCCACCTCACCGGCAACCGCCGCCTCAAGCACGCCTCGGCGCATCAGCGCCACCGGCAGATAGCCGTGATCCGAGCCAATATCGGCCAGCCGTGCGCCGGCGGGCACATGCGCGGCCACGCGCTCCAGGCGCGCGGACAATGTCTGTTCGTTCAACGGCAACCCCTGTTCAGCACAAACCTGCGGCGTCTATGGCCGCAAAAGGGGTGCGACTCTGGCGAGCAATGCGTTACGTGTCAAATTCCGGCGACAAGGTTCATGGCGTGCCCGCTCTGCGTTAGGCCGCACTGGCAATGGGTCAGGCGTCTAGATCGGCGCATCCGGCGTCGGAAAGTTGTAGGTGTCGATCATGCCTTCGCGGTAGTGCATTGCTGTGCAATGTTTGCCTGAGCCTGTGAGCCTTTGTGACGTTGCGCAGACAGACGCTCGCGGTGTTTACGGGTAATCTGCCGGTTCGCTGACTAAAACAAAACTAAAGTGGAGTCATTGATGCAACCGATCCGTCTCGGCCTGGTGGGCTACGGCAAAATTGCGCAGGATCAACACGTTCCTGCGATCAACGCCCATCCTGGATTCCAGCTGGTGGCAGTCGCCACACAAGGCAAGCCTTGCCCCGGTGTAGAAAATTTTCAGTCCTTGAGCGAGTTGCTCGAGAACGGCCCGCCGGTTGATGCGATTGCGTTCTGTACGCCGCCGCAAGGACGTTTTGCTCTAGTGCAACAAGCATTGGCTGCCGGCAAACATGTGCTGGTAGAGAAACCGCCCTGCGCCACGCTGGGTGAGGCGTTGGCGTTGGTGACTCTGGCCGAGCAACAAGGCGTCAGCGCGTTGTTTGCCTGGCATTCGCGCTACGCGCCCGGCATTGCCGCGGCCCGCGACTGGCTCGCGACGCGCACCCTGCAAAGCGTGCAGATCGACTGGAAGGAAGACGTGCGCAAGTGGCACCCCGGTCAGACCTGGATCTGGCAGCCGGGCGGCCTGGGCGTCTTCGATCCGGGCATCAATGCCTTGTCGATCGTGACTCACCTGCTGGCTCTGCCGTTGTTTGTCGAATCCGCCGAACTGCGCGTGCCGAGCAACTGCCAGTCGCCGATTGCCGCGTCCATCAAAATGTCTGATGCGTGCCACCTCGATGTGCGCGCCGAGTTCGATTTCGACCATGGTCATGATGAGCTCTGGAGCATCGAAGTTCGCTGCGCCGAAGGTGTGCTGCGCCTGGATAATGGTGGCGCGCTGTTGAGCATTGATGGTGTGCGCCACGCCGTATCGGAGGAGGGCGAGTACGCCGCGGTGTATCGGCATTTTCAACAGTTGATTGGCGACAAGGTCAGTGATCTGGATCTACAGCCGTTGCGGTTGGTGGCGGACAGTTTCTTTGTTGGAAGCCGCGTGGCGGTCGAGCCGTTCTACGACGCATGAACTGCACGCGACCCGTTGAAAGCCTGCCCTGAAAGCAGGCTTTTTTAGAAACGATCAAGCGAATAAGGCTCGATTGCCGGCCAATCGCGGATTCGACTTTCTATCGTCGGCAACGCCATCCGCACGATCATTTCCGCCGTCACCGCCGCCTGAGTCAGCCCCAGATGCTGATGCCCAAAGGCGAGCAACACCTTGCCCTCGCACACCTGATCAATCACTGGCAGCGAATCCGGCAATGACGGACGAAAGCCCATCCACGGCGTCGCCGCCGCAGCGCTCAGATCCTTGCGGAACACACCCTTGCTCAAATGGTGTAACTGCCACGCGCGCTCCATGCTCGGTGGCCGCTCCAGCCCGGCGAATTCGACAGTGCCCGCCAGCCGCAGGCCATCGGACATCGGCGTCATGATGAACTTGCGCTCCAGCGAGGTGACGGAGAAGGGCAGCCGGTTTTGTTCTTCGGGCAGCATCAAGTGATAACCGCGTTCGGTGTCCAACGGGACTTTCTTGCCGGTGAGTGCGGCGGTGAGTTTTGCCGAATGCGCACCGCAGGCGATCAGCACGCGGCTCGCGGTTAAACTGCCCGATCCGGTGATCAGCACAACACCGTGTTCTTGCACATACCCGCCTTGCACCTGTTGCTTCAAAAAGCTGACACCGCTGGCCTTGGCCGCTTCGACCAACTCGCACACTACCCGATACGGATCAATGAAATGCCCGGTGCGCGGGAAGAACAGGCCGCCCTGAATCTGCGTGCTGAGTAGCGGCGCAGCTTCTTGTATCGCGCCGGCCTGCCAGAAATCGACGGGCACTTGCTGCTCCCGCAAGCGCGCCTGAAGCGCATCGATCGGCTGTCGCGACTCGGGGCGTTCGAACACCAGCAGTGAACCGTCGACCTTGAGCAGTTCCGGTCGGTCGATGTCAGTCAGCAGGCGATGCCACGCATCAAGACTGCTCTCATTGAGTGCCCGCAGCCCCGCGACCGTTCTCTGGAAGGGCTCCGCGCGCAGATTCAGCAGCAACCGCGTGAACCAGGGCAGGGCGCGGGGCAGGTATTTCCAGTCCAGGCGCAACGGGCCCATCGGGTCCATCAACATCGCTGGCAAACGCTTGAGAATCGACACATCGGCAATCGGGAACACCTGCTCGGTTGCCAGGTGCCCGGCGTTACCGAACGATGCGCCGTGACCGGGCGCCTGCTGGTCGACAACGACGACTCGCAAACCCTGGCGCGCCAGACGCAGCGCGCAGGCGACGCCGATAATCCCGGCGCCGACTACAGCGATGTCGTACGCCACGTTATTCGTCATTGCTTTGTGCTTCCCTTTGTCCATTGAGCAGACGCCGCAACTGCAGCGCATTGGCCTGCTTCAGTGCCGTGGGCAACAGGCTGTCGGGGAAGTCCTGATAACAGAGCGGGCGCAGAAACCGCAGGATCGCCGCCGTGCCAACCGATGTCGTGCGTGAATCCGAGGTGGCCGGGAAAGGCCCACCGTGAACCATGGCGTCACTGACTTCAACGCCGGTCGGCCAGCCGTTGACCAGCAGGCGCCCTGCCTTGCGTTCCAGCGTCGGTAACAAGGCCCGAGCCTGATCCAGATCCTCGTCTTCAAGGTGCAGCGTCGCGGTCAGTTGACCTTCCAGATGTTCGATGACCTGGCGGATTTCCATGCAACTGGCGCATTGCACGATCACCGAAGCGGCACCAAACGCTTCGGCTTGCAGTTGGTGATCGGCGAGAAAGTCGACGGCCTCTGTGACGAATACATGGGCCTGACACTGGTTCGGGCCGGTACCGACCTGGCCGATGGCAGCAATATCTGTTCCAGGGTTCTCGGCCAGTGCATTCACGGCAGACTCATACGCGTTGAAGACCCCAGGTGTGAGCATCGTCTGTGCCGGACTGCGCTGAATCCGTTCGGCGGTGGCTGCAATAAAGGTGTCCAGCGCAGGCTCCTTAAGGGCGATCACCAGTCCCGGGTTGGTACACAATTGCCCGGCACCCAGCGTCAGCGACGCGACAAACCCTTCGGCCAGCGCTTGCCCGCGATTGCGCAACGCCTCCGGGAACAGCAACACCGGGTTGATCGAACTCATTTCCGCGTACACCGGAATGGGTTCCGGACGCGCTTGCGCCGCTTGGATCAACGCCAGGCCACCGCTGCGCGAACCCGTGAAACCAACGGCTTTGATCCGTGGGTCGCTGACCAGCGCTATACCCACTTCGCGGCCAGCCCCGTACAACAACGAAAATACCCCTTCGGGTAATCCGCAGGCTTTCACCGCTCGCGCCACGGCACGACCGACCAGTTCACTGGTGCCAGGATGCGCACCGTGAGCCTTGACGATCACCGGGCAACCAGCGGCGAACGCCGACGCCGTATCACCGCCAGCAACCGAAAAGGCCAAGGGGAAATTGCTCGCGCCAAATACTGCCACCGGTCCCAACGGCACCTGACGTTGACGCAGATCCGGACGCGGCAGCGGCTGGCGCTGCGGCTGTGCGGTATCAACGCGTACATCCAGCCATTCTCCGGCCCGTACAGTGCGAGCGAACATCCGCAGTTGCTGACAGGTGCGGCCTCGCTCACTCATTAAACGCGGGCGCGGCAGGCCGGTTTCGGCCATGGCGCGATCAATCAATTCATCGCCGAGGGCTTCGATTTCCAGGGCAATGCTATCCAGAAAATCGGCGCGGGCATCCAGCGTTGTCTCGCGATAAAGGTCCAGTGCGGTCCAGGCCAGCGCACAGGCCTGTTCAACATGCTCGGCCGAGCCACCTGCATACGACGGTTCCAGCACGGCGTTGGTGGCCGGATTGATCCCTCGAATGGCTTCGCGATTGCCTGCGACTGTTTCTTGTCCGATCAACATATGGCCCGTCAGAGTCATGGGGTATTCCTGGTGGAAAAAGGGTGTCTGCCGTGAATTACACAGGTTCACGGCAGGTAGAAACGCATGCGTCAGGCGAAGCGCTGTTCCGCCGACCAGTTTTCGTACCACTGACGGAACAGCGAATACTGGTTCTGCGCATAGCGACGCTGGGCGTCACTCAGCACATCGGTTTCGTTGAAGTGCAGGGTGTATTCCTTGTCGCCGTTGAGCACCATCAGGTGTTTGTAATACAGCACCAGATCACAGCCCTCGTCGAAGGAGGACAACACCGCCAGTGCCGACTCCAGCTCCCGTGCCTGACGCCGCGCCTTGGCGTCACCCTTGGCCGCTTGCTTGCTCAGCGCCACCAGTTGCAACACTTCACGGGGCAGGGCATTGCCGATACCAGTGATTGCCCCCGTCGCGTTGCAGTTGACGAAACCGTGGACCACTTGCGTGTCGACACCGACCATGAGGGTCACGTCGTCATCCTTGGAGGTAATGTTTTCGGCGGCGTAGCGCAAATCGGCGGCACCGCCGAATTCCTTGAAGCCGATCAGGTTTGGATACTCGCGGCGCAGTTCGAAGAACAGATCGGCGCGGGTGGCGAAGCCGTAATAAGGGCTGTTGTAGATCACCGCCGGCAGCCCGGGAGCGGCTTGGAGAATCGCGGCGAAGTGGGCTTTCTGCGCAGTGGCCGAAGCACCGCGGGACAGCACGCGAGGAATCACCATCAAACCTTGAGCGCCGACTTTTGCCGCGTGGGCCGCATGGGCAATCGCTTCGCGAGTATTGACCGCACCGGTGCCGACAATCGTCGGGATGCCTGCCGCGACCAGCCGCGCCACCCCCTCCTGACGCTCAGCCTCGGTCAGCAGCGGCCAGTCGCCCATGGAGCCGCAATACACCACCGCGCTCATGCCGATGTCGATCAGTTCACGACCCTTGGCCACCAACGCATCGAAGTCCGGTTTGCGCTGGGCGGTGCACGGGGTCATCAGGGCCGGCATGCAGCCGGTGAAGATGTTGTCGCTCATTGTTTTATCTCCTTGGCACATCGTTCAAATTGAGGTGAAAAATCAGCGCGAGGCTCAGATGCCCCACGCAAATGGGTCTTTTTCATCGATCAGCAGCGTGCTGTCGGCGGTCATCCAGGCGCGGCCGGTGATGTAAGGGCGAACGCGCTCGCCTTCCCATTCGAAGCGACCTTCGAACTGGCTGCCGGTGATGCTCGCTTGCACCCAGCGTTCGCCCGGTTGCAGTTTGTCGTCGGCGGCCAGGCAGGCGAGTTTGGCGCTGGTGCCGGTGCCGCACGGTGAGCGGTCGTAGGCTTTGCCGGGGCACATGACGAAGTTGCGGCTGTCGGCGTGGGTGTCGTCAGCAAACAGTTCGATGTGGTCGATGACCGCGCCGTTTTCGCCGTATATACCTTGGTCTTCAAGGGCCTTGAGCATCGCCCAGGTATACGCCGTGAGGTGCTCGACGTTGTCCATGGTCAGCGTTTGGCCGTGCTCGGAGACGAGGAAAAACCAGTTGCCGCCATAAGCGATATCGCCAGACACGCGGCCATATCCAGGCACTTGCACCGACACTTGTTTGCGATAACGCCAGGACGGCACGTTGCCCAGGGTCACGCTGCTGTCTTCGTGCAATGTCGCGCTGACCAGCCCGACCGGTGTGTCAATCTTGTGCACACCCGGGGCGATCTGCCCCAAGTGCTGCAACGAATTGATCAGGCCGATGGTGCCGTGGCCGCACATGCCCAGGTAGCCGGCGTTGTTGAAGAAAATCACCCCACAGGTGGCGTCCGCCGACACCGGCTCGCAATACAGGGCACCCACCAGCACGTCGTTGCCCCGGGGTTCCAGCAGGCAGGCACGCCGCCACTGGTCATGCTGATTACGCAGAGCATCTCTTTTCTCGGCCATGGTGGTGCCGGGCAGGTCGGGGAAGCCTTTCATCACCAGACGTGTGGGTTCTCCGCCGGTATGGGAATCGATGACGTGTACTCGTTTCATGGACGTGTCCCGTTGAGTGATTTCAGTAGGCGCCGGCAGGCTGCGCATTCACGCGAGTTGCGGTGGAGACGATTTCACTGTCTTCATCGTCGTCCTCAAGGCGCAGCAGATGCGCCGGCACGCCGGTCGCAGCCCCCCAGTAATAAATGCCGGTTGCAAAAGCGGCCACGACGAGGGTGTCGAAAGGGTGGGCGAGGATGCCCAGACCGCCGAATGTGCCGAGTTTCGAGAGCACAATGGTCACGGCGTAGAACGCGATCAGCCACGCGCTAGAGCGCACCTGGCGTGCCAGATTCAGGTGAGCGGTTGGCACGAATCGGCCACACAACAAGTACACCACGAACATCAGAATTTGCAGGCCAAGCAGCCACGACACCGTGCTCCAGCCCGACCAGTAGACGATCAGCGCGGCGATGATGAACGACACCGGCCCCAACACGCCCATGCACTTGACCCGGAACGGACGCGGCATGTTCGGCGCGTTGCGGCGCAGTGCAGCCACTGACACGGGGGCCACGGCGTAGCTCAACACCAGGGCGGCGGATACCACGTTGATCAACGCTTCCCAAGACGGAAACGGCAGGGTCCAGAACACCGACAGCGCGAAGGTCAGCCACAGCGCTGGACGCGGGATGCCGGACTTCTCATCGATTCGAGTGAACACCTTGAAGAACGTGCCGGTTTGCGCCCAGCCGTAGATCACTCGCGGGGTTGCGTTCATGTAGATGTTGCCGCAGCCGCTGGGTGAGATCACAGCGTCGGCAACCACCAGATAAGCCAGCCAACCTACGCCTAATGCCAGGGCGATGTCACGGTACGGCAGGGCGAATTCCTTGCTCACGCCGGCCCAACCGTTGGCGAGCAGGTCGGTCGGAATGCCACCGAGAAAGGCCATTTGCAACAGCACATAGATCAGGGTCGACAGCAGCACAGAAAGAATCAGTGCAATCGGAATGGTCCGTTGTGGATTTTTCACTTCACTGGCCACCGAAATGATCGGCGTCAGCCCCAGATAAGCGAAAATGATCCCGCCCGCCGACACGGCCATCTCCACACCCGACAGGCCGAACGGCGCAAAACCCTGCACCTGAAAGTTTTCCGGTTTGAAGAACGTGAACAGCACACCGATGACCAGCAGCGGCACGATGAATTTGAAGATGCTCACCAGGTTGTTGGCCTTGGCGAAGGTCTTCACGCTGCGGTAATTGAGCAGGAAAAATACGCACAGCAGGCCAAACTGCACCAGCCAGCCAAGGAAGGTCGGATCACCGCTGCCGGTTTTGCTCAGACCGGGAAACCATGCCGCCGCGTATTGGCGCGAAGCAACCACCTCGATTGCCACCAGACTGGAAAACGCGATCAGAGTGATGAACCCCATCAGGTAGCCGAGCAGCGGTCCGTGCGAGTACACCGGATAACGCACCACGCCCCCGGCACGGGGTAACGCCGCGCCCAGTTCGCAGTAGACGATGCCCAGCAACAACACCGCGAAGCCGCCCAGCAGCCAGGAGAAAATCCCCGCTGGCCCGGCGATCGCGGACACATGGCTGGCTGCGAACAACCAGCCCGAACCGAAAATCGCACCGAGCCCGATAAATGTGAGGTCGATCAGTGAAAGCTGTTTTTTGAACTTGCCTTGGCCTGACATGGCATCGCCTTCTTGTGAGTTATTGGATAGGCAGTTGTGGTGTCACTGGGGCCAGACTTTGAACTCATCGCGTTGGCTGCGATTGATGTTTTGCGCGGGGATCAATGACGAAATCAGCACAATGGCGCAGATGAAATGCGGGCCTCGACACGATTTGAACGATGCTGCAATCTGCACGCAAATGCCGTATGGCGGGCACTTGGCCCACTCACGAACAGGGCAGAGAGATTTGATGCGTAACGCGTTTTCGATCCTGAATCCGGGCGGTGACGGCAACCGTCCACAAACCCTTGAAGAGCTATTGGCCGGCGCGACGCTACTGTTGCCAATGCTAGACGTGATCCCCAATGCGGCGATTTTCATCAAGGATGTGCAGGCCCGTTACGTGCTGGCCAACCGCACACTGGTGCAGCGTTGTGGCTTGAAGGATCTGCGCCCGCTGCTCGGCAAAACCAGCGCGCAAGTGTTCCCGGCGCAGCTAGGGCCAGGTTACACAGAGCAGGATCGCAAAGTGCTGGAGGAGGGGTTTGTGCTTGAGGATCAGCTCGAACTGCACCTGTACGGCAGCCGCGAACCGGGCTGGTGCCTGACCCACAAGCAACCGCTGTACAGCCGTGACGGCGAGATCATCGGCTTGGCAGGCATTTCGGTGGACCTGCAATCGGCCAGCGAAACCCATCCGGCGTTCCAGCGACTGGCGGCTGTCGACGAACACATTCGCAGGCATTTCAATCGGCGTGTCACGCTGGGCGAACTGACCCGTATCGCTGGCATTTCAGTCGCGCAACTGGAGCGCTACTGCAAACGGGTTTTCCATCTGACGCCCCGACAGATGATTCAGAAAGTTCGGCTGGAACATGCCCATCGCCTGCTCCATACCGACCTGCCAATCACCGATGTTGCGCTGCAGTGCGGATACACCGATCACAGCGCATTCACCCGCCAGTTCAAGGCATCGACGGGGTTTACGCCGAGGCAATATCGCCAGACGACCGGGCATTAGACCAACATCGTCAACCACGCCGAGAGCAGCAGCGAAAACGCCAGCAGCGCGTTCATACGCTTGAACGCCTGAGCTGAACCGAACAGCCGCGCACTGCTTGCACCCAGCAACACCCAAAACGTCATGCACGGCAACGACACCAACAAAAACAGCAGTGACAACACCAGCAGCCGTCCGTAGGCATGCAACTCACTCTCCAGCCAGTGTGGATCGTAGGCATGTCCCTGAAAATGGGCGCGGATCGATTCAATCCCGGTATCGACATCCTGGGACAACTCGATCCAGTTGCGTTTCTCCACGGAAGGCTCCAGAGGTCAGGGTTCAACTGATAACGGTGTGGTTCGCTAAAATACCCGCAATGCCTGCAGGCGTTTAGACGATTTGTGCAGAGGCTCAGAGGCCGAAACGCTGGTGGCTGAAGTGGTCGCCAACTACCTGCGCGACTTCGACCCCAAATCCGAGTGCTGCTGGATCGCGGAAAAGGACGGCGGGGTCATCGGTTCGGTGTTCATCGTTCGCGAAGACGAAACCACCGCACGATTGCGCATGCTCTACATCGACGCCAGCGCACGGGGCCTGGGCATCGGCGCTCGACTGGTCGAAGAGTGTCTGCGGTTTGCGCGGCAGATCGGTTACAAGAACATCACCTTGTGGACGACGAGCAACCTGACGGCGGCGCGCAAGATTTATCAGAAGGCCGGTGGCAGTCAACGTCCTTTTCCAGAAGGTTCACAGGTGCACTGTTCAGACACGACGATGTACTTTCACCGCCCGCATAATCTGTTGCTGCAGCGAGCTATCGCTGCTTGTATCCTTGCCCACGCGAAGCAGGCCATCGCTATGGCCTATAGTGGCTGGAACGCAAAAAAATGGACTTTCCATAAGGTAGTGACGTGAAGCGTGATACCCACCTGGTGGTGCTGTTGCTGTTAGTGATTGGCTGTTCTCTGGCGTCGCTGACGGTCTGGAAAGTATTAGCTTCTCGAGAGCGTGCACTGAAAGAAGTGGACGTCCATGGGTTGAACCTCACGCAGGCGCTTGCCACCTATTCCGAAGGCATTGTCCGGCAAAGCTCGGTGCTCTTGCTCGGGCTCGTCGAGCGCCTGGAAACGGAGGGCAGCGGCCCGGCACAGATCGAACGGCTCAGCGCCTTGATCAGCCGGCAGGAGCCCCTGATGCCACAGCTCAGTGGCATCACGGTCTACGATAATCAGGGCCGCTGGTTGATGTCCTCCAACGGGCCGATTCCCTTCGGGGCGAACAGCCGTGATCGGGTCTATTTCATTCATCACCGCGACGATCCATCCCCAGAAACCTTCATCGGCCCGCCCATCCAGAGCCGCTCTAATCAAGAGTGGGTGATCACCGTCAGCCGGCGCTTCAATGATGCGCATGGAGCATTTGCCGGCGTGGTGGCGGTCACCTTGGGCATTGAAAACTTCCTTCGACTGTTTGGAACGATCGATGTGGGGCAGGACGGTGCCATCGGATTGTCCTATACCGATGGTACGTTGCTGGTTCGTTATCCCTTCCGCGAGCAGGACATGGGGCGCAACTTTTCCAAGTCGCCCATCTATGCCAAGTATCTCGTTGATCGTTCAGTCGGCACGGCCTCGTTTACTTCCAGTCTGGACGGTGTGGAGCGGCTCTACGCCTTCCGCAAGAGTGACCGGCTGCCGCTGATCACGACCATTGCGCTTGGCAAACACGAAGCGCTCGCCGCCTGGCGAACGGAGGCGTTGCTGTCAGGGGTGGTAGTGACGGGGCTGCTGGGGCTAAACGGTCTGATCGGTTGGTTTTTGATCGTGGATATCCGAAGGCGAACCACGGCGGAAGACCAGTTGCGCGAGACTCAACAGCAGTTGCTCTCATCGAATCGTCAGCTTGAGTTGCTCGCAATGAAGGACGCCCTGACCGGATTGGCAAATCGGCGCTGCTTTGATCAGAGTCTTGCCTTGGAAGCACGGCGCGCACAACGCGAGCGCACGACGCTGGCCTTGCTGATGATTGATATCGACTACTTCAAACTGTTCAACGATTCGTTCGGCCATGTCGCCGGCGATGTGTGCCTGCAGAGCGTCGGCAAAATTATCGAGGAGTGTGTCAGACGACCTTCGGATCTCGCGGCACGCTATGGCGGAGAAGAGATGGGCGTCATCATGCCCGACACCGACGTAGAAGGCGCAACGGTGGTTGCGCAACTTATTCTCGACCGCTTGGCATTGGAGAATATCCCGCACAACGCCAGCCCGTCTGGACGAGTCAGCGTGAGTATCGGGATTGCGACCGCCACTGGATCGCAACTGGATCACTGGCAAAGGGTGATCGAGGTGGCAGACAAGGCGCTCTATAGTGCCAAGGCGTCGGGGCGTAATCAGTGGCTGATCGGCGTTTGAAACCGGTCTTGCTGTTTATAGAGGCTTCGAGGCGTTTTTGTGCCGATTGTCTACCGGACACGCACGAGCGATATCAAACAAAAACCGACGTTTACGCCTGTCTGCGGAACGAAGAGCGATTCAGGCTAAAGAAACTCCGAATGACCATCCTCTTCAATAAAGCGGCCAGTAGCCACTAGACAGCTAATGCATAGCCTCGTACCTTCAGTCCAGCGCCCCACGAAGCCTTTTAACGCCTCATTTGCTGTTGTGAGGCAGTCAACCTGAAAACCGGATTTATACCCGGACATAGAGGTAGCCGGTTCGATGCAAGGGACACCCTCGCAAGACCCAACCAGACACGACGCTCGGCCAGAATTCTGGCAGCTTTCCATGCGTTGCTGTCAGTTGGCAGGCAGCGTGGATGTTGCCTTCTTTTTCATTTTCCTCATTCTTGGCTCTCCCATTCTGGCCTGGATAAACGTGGTCAGCGTGGCCATGTATGTCTACGCCTATCGCGCGTTCAAGCAGCGACGAAATCGGTTGGCCGTTCTACTCATTCGCATTGAAGTGCTTGTGCACGCCGGGCTGGGGACGGTCCTGGTTGGCTGGGGAAGTGGTTTTCACTATTTCTTGCTGATGTTTATTCCGGCCCTGTTCGTTAGCATGCGCGCCCGTAGCGCCTGGGTATACGCCGGTTGGTTGTGGGTTTACTACGTAAGCCTGGATGTACTGATGTGGTTCGTCAGTCCTCTGCAACCGATCTCCTCCAATGCCCTGTTGGGTGTGCATATTTTCAATCTGACAGTCGTGTTCTGCATGTTCAGTTATCTTGCGCTGTTCTATGTGGTCACGGTCACCCGTGCGCATAAAAGTCTTGCGCGTATGGCAACGACGGACTCATTGACCGGCCTGTTCAACCGTCGGCACATGATTGAGTTGGCCGAGAAAATTTTGGCACGGCACCATAGACGCCCCAGCAATCTCACCTTGATGTTGATGGACATAGATCACTTCAAGCAGGTCAATGATCTGTACGGTCACGATGCCGGTGATCGCGTACTCGAAGCAGTGAGTCAATTGTTCAAATGTTCAATGCGTGAGCAAGACTTTATCGGCCGCTGGGGGGGCGAAGAGTTTCTTGTCATATTGCCGGACACGGATTTTAGCCATGCCACTGATAGCGCGGAGCGCACACGCAAGGCGGTCCAGGCATTGGAGATTTACAGTAATGGCCAAAAGGTCAGCGTTACTCTGTCCATCGGCATCACTCAATACCGCGCTGAGGAGGCGCTCAGCGACGCCATTGCACGGGCCGATTACGCGCTCTATGAAGGCAAGTCAGCGGGACGCAACAGGGTAGAGGTTGCAGAGGCTTAGCTAACAAACTCGAACACTGTTTTGAGTGAGCGACGAACGATAGAAGCCGCTCTCCAGGTGCACAAACCGGCGGTTCCTGGCGTAGTCGTAGGTTACGGCGCTAGGTTTTGTAGCCTTGATGGCGTACGGGGAGAGTCTTTTCTAGCATCGGCGCCGTTAGTGTTGAGCGGGGGCTTTCAGGGTGGGCTCTGCTGCACAGTTCACGAGCGCTAGCGTCACTACAAACTTGCTCCCCTTTCCATCACCTTTGCTAAAGGGCGTTACAGTGCCACCGTGAACTTCGACTAACTCCCGTACCACCGTCAGGCCGATACCGAGGCCGGCCCCGTTGAAGCCGATGGCGTGAACGTCCTGAACAAAGGGTTCGAAGATAAAAGGCAGCGCCTTGGAAGAAATGCCAATCCCCGTATCGCAGATACAAAGTCGCATTAGATTATCTTCGGCCGTGACCGAGAGTGTGACGTTGCCACCGGCTGGTGTGTACTTGGCAGCATTGCCTAACAGGTTGCCGAGAATCTGAGAAAGCCGCACCGGATCGCCATCGACCATCAACGCGTATTCAGGCAACTGCGCGCTGAAATGCAATTCGTTAGCGAGCATGACCGGGCGACAGATTTCAATGGCCTCATGGATGGTCTGAATCATGTCGACACTGCAGCGATCAAGACGAAACTTCCCGGTACTAGCGCGATACGTCGAGTAAGTCTTCTACCAATCGAGACATATGCTGCACCTGACCTTCGATCAGCGCCTGCATTCGCGGCAACTCCTCACTCGGCACCCTCACCAATCGACCGGCGATCATACTGATGGGGGTCAGCGGATTACGCAGTTCATGCGCCACCAGCGTGAGGGTGTTGCGTTGCTGGGCCAGGCTTTGTTCGGCCGAGGCTTGCAGGTGTTGCGCGCTGAGGACGGCGAGCACCAACTGTTCGTTGGCTTCGCGCATTTCCAGATAGCGCTGCTGTTCTTCGGCGGTGTGCTGGGGTTTTTCCGCATCCGACTGTGCCGTAAGAATGGCCAGAACCAATTGTTGATTGGCCTCGATCAGTTGCTCGATTTGCCGACTATCGGCACGCTGGGTATTGGCTTCGCTCAGCTCTTTGTTCAGCGCCGCCAGCACTGCTCGTGCTTTGACGGTTTTCTGGCCGAGCAGGAACAGTTCGCGAGCCGCCGTGCCCAACGCTTGTTCGTTCTTGCCGTTGGCCTCGTTCATGATAGTTCGCTCATCCCTCGTCTTTGCCAAGACGCTGACGGGTTGGCCGGCCTCCAAGCAGGCCTTCCTGATCTGGCAGCTTGGCGCCGATGTGCAAGCCGTTATCGTCGATCTGATACTGGCGCAGTTCATCGGAGTGTGCACTGGCCCTGACCTTGACCACGGCCATGATGCGCAGCAAGCGACTCTCAACTTCAATGTAGCGCTGGACGATGATCGCGTCGGTGAGAAATGCCGTGCCGTAAGGGCTGAAACGCAGGTCGGTGTAGCGGTCTTCCAGTTCTGAAGTCAGCAACACGCTGACCCCGACGCTGGTCAGCGCAGTGACCATGCGCGAGAGCGATTCGCGAAAGTCCTCGCGGAAGGTCGGTGCGAGTGCCAGTTCGAAACCCGACAGCGAGTCGATGACCACGCGGGACGCCTTCAGTCGACTGATCTCACTCAACAACAAGTGCACGATTTCGTCGATGGACAGGTCCGGGGCGCGGCTGTCCACCAAGCCGACATGTCCATTGCGAACCAGGTCCACAAGAGTGGCGTTCTGGGAGTGATTGGGCCGTTGTTCGAACACCGCGATCACGCCGGTTTCGCCATTACGCGCGCCTTCAGCGAGGAAGGTCCCGGCCAGAATGCTTTTGCCCGAGCCCGATGGCCCGGCGACCAGCAACGAGTAACCACGGGGCAGGCCGCCACCTAACATCTCGTCGAGCGCCGGAACGCCCATTTTCAGGCGCTTGATCGGAAACTCCAGTGGCGCCTCAACCGGATTGAGTGCCGCAGGCGCGAAGACCTTGATCCCCGACGTTGCGATGCGAAACGTGTGCAAACCGGGCAATGTCGGTTGGCCGCGCATCTTCATGATTTCCATCTTGCGCACCATGGAGTTGCGCTGAACGCTTTGGCGCAGCCAGATAAGCCCATCGGCTACGGTAAAAATCGGGTTGGTGTCGGTTTCGGTGAAGTATTCGCCGATCAGGAAGGTGGTCGCCTGCCAGGTGGTCATCAACATGCCCAATTGCTGAACGAACTGCGGCAGGTTGTTGTTCGGGTTGTCCTGAGTCTGGCTGGCCAGCACTACGGAGCGAAACGAGTCGACGAACACCAGCGCCGGGGAGTGGGTCTCCACCTCGCTGACGATGCGCCGCAGCACTTCATCCAGATTGCCAGCCAGGGTGTCAGCGGCCAGGTTGACGTAACGAATCGAGTGGTTAATCGCCTCGTTGTCAAAAAAATCGAATTGCTGCTGATAACGCAGCATTTTCAGCGGCGGTTCGCCGAGCACCGTAAAGAACAGCGCCGGGCGTTCGGGGGTCGCCAGGGCAAACATCATCTGGTGCGCCAGTGTGGTCTTGCCGCATCCCGGCGGGCCGGCGATCAGGTTGAACGAAAACTCCGGCAAACCTCCGCCCAGCACCTCGTCCAGTCCTGGCACACCGGTGGCCAGGCGGTTGATAGTCACTTTGGTGCTCATGGCGAATTTTCCTGCGAGGGGGTGTCGCTCAAAGAAGGTTCCCACACGCCACGAAGCAATCGTGCGGTGAGCGAAGGCCCGATCAACGTGGTCAGCAGCGCGTAAAACGTCGTCAGCAACACTTCACCAAAAAACAGTGCATCGGCTTTCGTTTGCTCGACAAGTACGGCCTTGAGGGCTGTCAGGTCCATGGTCTGCACACTGTCGTAGGTGCCGGCCAGACGCGAATGGGTGGAGATACTCAGATGGAGGCTGCGACGATAAAGCGCAATTACCCCTTGCTGGCCGATAATGGGCGTGAGGGCAGCGTCCATATCCCGCAAGGTCAATGTGATCGTATGGGCGATCTGTGCAATGTCAGCGTTGGGACCAACGCGGCGCGTCAGAGAAGCTACGATCTGACGGCTCTCTTCGCTAAGCGTGGACATGGATAACTGATATCTGATGAATAGATTCTGATAGTCCACCCTAAAGCATACAGCCGACGCTCTATCGAAACGGCATTCCAATCCGGCGTGCAGGTACCGTGGCGCAAGGAGGGTGTTTGCAAGCCATCCGGCTACCAGCCTGCATGCAGGATTTGTAAGCCATGAGTGAAGCGCTTGATATTGAACGGCTGCGAATTATTCACGCGATTGTGCAATTTTCAACCGTTAAACGTCTCGCGCAGTGCATTGGAAACCAGCGTAAATGCCGGGGAGGGCTGGCGTCGGCTGGGGTAATACAAAGAGTAGCCCGCGAACGGGGTGCACCAGTCTTCCAGGACGCGCATGAGTCGGCCTTCCTGAAGATGGTGCTCAAATTGTTCCTCGGGCAGGTAGGCAATGCCAAGTCCCGCCCATGCTGCCTCTACGATGTGGATCGACGTATTGAACGTGAGCTGTCCATTTATGCGCATGTTCTCTGGTAGCTGCACGCAATCTGCATTCCCGACAGGAATGCAGCACATAAAATTAACGAATTTTTCTTGGTCGGGTTCAAGGCGTACCTTGCCCAAAAGACAAGGAGAATCGACCGTTGAACTCATCAGCACCCAACCCCGCCGAAAAATTCGACATTTCTCGCGCTAACGAATACGCCAGGCAAAGTCGAATCGCGCTGGCCGGCTACGACGCCTGCCACGATTTGGCAGCATGCGTGCTGGCAGCGAGTCTTGGCCATTCACCCTCGGCGAAAGTATTGGTCGTAGGCGCTGGCGGTACGGCGCAGGAAATCATTGCGATGGCTGCGCTGGAGCCGCACTGGCGTTTCATGGCGGTTGATCCTTCCGAACCAATGCTCGAAGCCGCGATGCAGCATTTGCAGGCCAACGATTTGCTGCACAGAACGCAAGTGCATCTCGGGCATGTCGATGACTTGCCGGCCGATCAGTTGTTCGACGCGGCGACGTTGATTGGCGTGCTTCATCATCTGAAGGGCGATGAGCCAAAGAGAGCAATCCTGCGATCAATTGAAGCTCGCTTGAAACCGGGCGCGCCACTGATCGTGGCGGGCAACTATTACGCCTACGCCAGCCAACCTCTATTACTGGCGGCATGGGGGCAGCGTTGGCGGCAGCAGGGCGCCAGCGCGGAGGAGGTGAGGGCCAAGCTTGGCAAGATTCTTCAGGGGGCAGACCCGCCGCATTCCGAGGCGGCGGTTCAGGCGCTGTTGCATGAGGCCGGCTTTGGCGAGGCTACGCGGTTTTTCAGCAGTCTGTTCTGGGGGGCTTGGTTGACGGGTAAAGCTGGATGAATACTGGGATGGGGTGGTAAGCGCCGTGGCGAGGGTGCCCATCTATTGAGATGCCAACTCTCGTCGGGCAAACTCTGGTTGCCTCATTGGCCGATAACAGGAGTTTACGGATGCCATTTCCACTGACGGAACATAATGCGTTACTGGCCCTGAGGGGCGTGGGGCCGGCCGTTATTGCTCGCCTTGAGCAGATGGGTATTGACTCGCTGGCGGCGCTCAGCAAAGCCAATGTTTGTGACATCGTCGCTCAGGCATCGGCAGCAACGGGATCGACTTGCTGGAAGAACAGCCCTCAAGCCCGGGCCGCCATTCAGGCGGCTATTGAACTTGCGCAGGGTACTCCGTCGAGCACACCTGATGCGTAAAGCTGATCGCTTGTTTCAATTGGTCAATCTGATTCGTGTCCATCAGCCAATCTCTGCTGAACGACTGGCTAGCCGAATCGGCGTTTCCGTTCGCTCAATCTATCGATACATCGACGACCTCTCCTTCAGTGGCATCCCCATCTACGGTACTGCTGGCGTGGGCTATGCCTTGGATGCCGATTTTGAGATGCCGCCTTTAACGTTGAACAAGCTCGAACTGGACGCACTGATACTCGGGATGGAAATGCTTTCAGCTTCCGCCGATGACGATCTAGGTGCTGCGGCAAGAATGCTGTTGAGCAAAATCTCCGCTTGCGTAGTCCAGCACAAGGTCGACCCCGGTTCGGCAAAAATCAGGGCACTAGGAACAACACCCGCTTTGACGCGTCGCCACCTGGCAATCCTTCGAAATGCCATCGAAAACACTCAGGCGCTGAGAATAATTTATACCCGACTGGATGGAGTGGTTTCGCAACGTCTTATTTCTCCCCTTGGCCTTTTTTACTGGGGAGGGAAATGGACGGTTGGAAGTTGGTGCAGTACCAAGGCGGCTTACCGCGATTTTCGGGTCGATCGCATCGCCTCCATCGCTATTGCCGAACAACCTACACCTGACAATCCGGCCCTTGATCTCCAGACGTATATGAAGCATCAGGCAAACCAGTGGAAAGCGATCAGCACGACTGACACTACGCTGTCAGTATGAGCTACTGATAATTGGGACCTCCTAACACACAGCAGGTCATCCCTATGCAGCATTCATCTCATGTACTCGAATTAGCCATTTTCAAGGTCAAACAGGAATGCGTTGCGCAAGTGCCTGTGCTACGCGAAGGGCTTCGTGAAACGTTAAAGACTTTCCCGGGTTTGATCGAATACCGTGCCTACTGCCCCATGAACGACGACCGAATCTTCGCGGACTTAGCCATGTGGGACAGTCTTGAAAACGCCCAGAAAGTGGCAAAGGCGTTCAGCGATGGAGATCCGAGATTCTCTGAATATATGCACGCGATTGAAAATCTTACGTTCATGAGTCATCTGGCCCCAGAGATGAGTTGACCTCACTGACTCTCAGAGCCGGCAAGCGACAACAATGCCTTTGCTGTCAGGCATCGTTGTCGTCACTTCCAGTGCAAGTGTTCTCAGATTAACTATTGCTGAGCTGCCCAGTGCTGCACCCACTATCGCCTTATGAGAAAAGTTCACGTAGCAGTACTCCTTTGGGGTGAGGTGTTACGCCAGGTTCTTTTGATCAGTAACGTCAGGTCATGTTGGTTGAAAGAGCTTGAATCCAGGCGTTATCGAACTCGCCCGACATACGACAGCCGGACAGGGGTTTGGTCTGATCGACAGGCATGTCACCCATCCGCCCAACCGGGAAATTAAGGCGAAGTGACGTATCGCTGATGATTCGACATTGTCCATTTGTGCACTTTCTTAAGTGCGTCCAGCTTCAACTATTGTTTGTCGGACGATGAACGATGGCAAATATGCATCTAGGCTGGGTGTGCTGGAATAACCAATTAAACGGACTATGCTGCTTCGACAATGTGCGCAATATTTGTTGTGGGTCATCCGGGTGAACCAGGCAGGTTCCACTCATATATGACCAGAACGCAACGATTGTGACTGAGTATGCTCTGAGAGAAATCGCTGAGCCATTAGTCCCTCAGTTTGAGTAGTTAATGCATTTGTCATAAACAAGGAAAGCACTATGACGCAATCTCTCAAACCAAAAACCGTGTTGTCGGCTTTCGTCTCATTAGCGATACTCTGTCCACCATGGTGCAAGCTGGCGGCGAAATCCCCCCATCCATTACTACGCCTGATCGCATGGAGACGCGTATCGGTGTGTTGGAGTTCAAGGATGGCGCTCCGACCGAGAAAACCACACAAGATGTCTACGGCACCCTGGCGTTCACTCGCGGCATAGACGCGTTCATGAACAGTTTCTCGGGCGCCTCGGCCTATGCGATTCGTGAGGGCTTTCACAGCATTGGCGCTGAGGACAACCCGCCTGTTCCTCCAACGAAGTTCGTTGAAGGGAGTGACAAGTCGTTCAATACCATTCCACCAAACGATTTTTCCTATTTCCAGATGCTCGACAAGCTTGTGCAACTGGAACCGGAAACCTCGTTCGATCCGGAACTGCTTGGCCAACTGGCTGCCATTGGCATCGCCAAAGGTCACCCCTTCAATCCCGATGCCCGGATGAAAAGTATCCTGACCGACGCAGCGGCGGTGGGCAACGCAGCGGGGCGGTCGCTAAACTGGAGTGGTGCCGACTATCCCGGTTGGGCCTACTATCCAAATTCAATGTGGGCCAACATGTTGTGGCAGGGTGGCTATAACTTCGAGACTCCGCCGCCGATGATTACCAAGGACGGCTTTTTCAAACCATTCCCGCCAACCGGCGCACGGACACTCGATTCCCGTGCGGCGTTCTATTACGGCTACACCATGGATTCTCCGGGCATGATTATGCGGTTGCCTAACGCGGGCTCGCAGTACCTCATGGGTTTTACGGATGCCGAAAAAAATCCTTTCGAAGGTGGCAAGACCTACAAGGTAACCCTGCCACCGAAGATTCCTGCGGCAAAATTCTGGTCATTCACTGTTTACGACAACCAGACGCGATCCATGCTCCAGACTCCGCAGCGCTATCCGCGTGCAGGCAGCCAGACTTATCCTACGCCGGCAGCCACGGAAAACGCCGATGGGACCACGACCCTCTATTTCGGCCCCTCCCAGCCTGCAGAGGCCAAGGCCGGCAACTGGATCCAGACCATGCCCGACAAAGGCTGGTTCACGATCTTGCGCCTCTACAGTCCGCTTGAGCCGTTCTTCACCAAAGAGTGGCGGCCGAGCGAGATCGAACTGGTTCGGTGAGACCACATCCTGGTCAGCGCCACCGTTCGGTCGGCGCTGACCTTAGGGTGGGCTTGCAGCAAGGGAGAAAAATGGTGCGAGTACACTTTACGGAGTGAATACCGAGTCAATCGAAAACGGGCAAACCCTGGAATGGTCGGTGCCGGTCAAACTGACAGTTACTCCACGCTGAGCATTGCATTCGAACCCCTATCCGTATGCGCCTGCTCAGTGGGTATCAAGCATGAAAACAGCCATTACATTGACGATGCCCCAGGTGAGTGCTTTATGCCTTGAACCTTGATCAGCTCTCAGAGCAAGCCACCGAGTCACAACCCGCTTGAGCCTCAAGCTTCGCCCGGTCAGCCTTGCTGATGTATTTCGGCTTTTTCGGGGCCAGTTTGGCACTGGCTTTTTTGGCCTTTTCCTTGAACAACTGCTTCAGTTTTTTCTGACGATTCATGTTTTTACTCGGGTTGTTAGTTCTGCAAGACAGTCGTCTGTCTACGATTCAGGTGTTTGCGTTCCATGACACATATGACATCGCCCCAGCGGATACCCGCCGGGCCGATCGGTTTAGCTAGTCACCGACGCAGGTTTGGATCATCCCAATGTCAGCGGTGCCATCAAGTATGCTCAACGCTGTTGCCGACCAGCCAGCCGAGGACGATCATTATGAGTCGGGCTTGCCTGCTCATACCAGCCGCATTCCCATCTCGACGGCGCGTTGCTCGAATCCGAACTCGGCATACATACGCGCAGCGCGCTCATTGAACGGCCAAACCGTCAGGCGCAAATCCTGAGCGTCATGCTCAACGGCCCAGTCCTTGACGAGTTGCATCAGCGCACGACCAATCCCTTTGCCCGAAAACGGCTCGGCGACGCACACCGAGCCGATACGAACCACATTCTGCCGCTGCATCAGCGGCCCGGAGCTCGCCGACAGGTTGGCCGTAATGAATGCTGCGGCCTGATCACCCACATGGGCGATGAAGGCTACATGATCCGGTTTCTCGAAAACGCCTGACCAGTGCGGCAGGTCGCGGGAAACATCGTCGGTAGCCGCCGCATATATGTCGGGGCGCCCAGCGTGGTGCACGGCGTTAAGCAATTGGCCCAACTCGCACAGGGTCAACGCATCGTCGGCAGTTGCGGTTCGATAGGTGATGGTTTCATCCATGATGGGTGAGGCTCCTGATCAAAATCGTTAAGACAAATATCACTGGTCGGTCTTCAAACGCTGTGCCCACGCCTCAATTCTCAACTGAGGACGTGGATTGATGCACCGCCCAATGCGCCATCTCTTGGGCAATGAAGTGATTCACCAGATCGCTGTACATTTTCTCGATGGCGTCCGGATTCAGACCTTCGGTCTGCGCCCACTCACGGCGCGTTGCGAGCATGGCTTTGAAGCGATCCGGCGCACGCACGGATGTTGCTGAAGTCTTGAATTTCGAGGCTGCCAGTACGTACTGGAAACGCTTGCCCAACAGCTTGATTACGGCGTGGTCCAGACTGTCGATCTCGCGTCGAATGTCCAGCATGTCGGCACATTCGATAGGTTGCAATTGATTGATGACTTCCATGTGGATGACTCCGTGTACTCAGCAATGGCTTTTTAGCAATAAGCGACCATGTTACTCGTGGCCACATCTCTTTTGCAGCTCACCCTCAACGCTCTCATACAGGTCTCATGGCACGACAAATGCGACGTGTTTGTATTGAAAACGTCAGCGCGAAGAACTTTGCGGGTTTATGCCGGTCGACCGGCCATCGACCGCATCAACCCGGTCTGGCCGATTAAAACTATAAAAGGTAAGTGCGATGAGCTGTCTTGTGTGTGCAGGCGCCGCCGAGCGGATTCACTGTCACGGCCCGTGGGAGGAAAGAGATTGCCCCGACTGCGGGCGATATCGAGTGGCCGACGAGCTCTTGTTGGCGTTGATTGAACAGGGGCAAATATTTGATGTGGTTAGAACCAGAGGCTGGCTCGACCGCCAACGCGTAGACACAGCTATCCCCGTCATCAATGTCCATGAAGCCTTGCTGGTGAGTTGAGTGGGTGCCGTGCTGTTTGCATTCGACCTGAGCAGCCACTCACAACCTTGGGCGCTTGGTGCGCCAGATTGTGAGGCAGAAGGTTGCGTTGCTTTTGCGTTCAGATGTTTGCGAGGTTTTTCCGAACCCAATGCTCGGCGGTCGTTACCTCAATCGACTGCTGCTCGTTGAAAGTGCCCGCTTTCGGCCAAGCCACACCTCTGCCTTGGGCAAACACAGCACGGTACTTCTTGATGTGGTGAGTCGGATCTTTCTCCAATTCCCGGATCAGGTACGCAACAGTCCACACGTTACGTTTGAACGGGCGCCCCAGTACACGTTCAAGGAGACCCGCAACCTCTGCGTACGTCACCGTGTCTCCCGATAGATACACGATCTGGTTGCGCAAGCGAGGTTCGAAGAAAACGATTGCCGCTGTCAGCGCACCAATGTCGTATGGCGTCGTGAGCGTCACGCTGTTCTCAAGACTGTCTAGCGCGTTCACGGAATCGTTTTCCAAGTCAACCACTTCGAATACAGGCTCAAAAAGGAAGCTGGTGAACATGCCTGTCGAGATGATTACCCATTCAGTTTTGTCCTGGGCGCGAAGCAATTCGCGTACATCAAGCTGAGCATCGAACAGATCCTGAGGACTGCCCCTACCGATTACCTCGAAGTCGACACCAGGCGTTCGAGAAACGCCTGGCGGAATTTGACAGTATCGGCCTGAAGACCGCGAAGTTTTTAAACGCGAAGCTCACACAGTGCTTTTTAGCGACCGGGATGTGACGCGGTGTCCTGGCTGATATGTTTGGGGCCTGCGATCGCCCAGGCAATCAGCCCGAACAGCGGCACAAATACGATCAACACAATCCAAACCCCCTTGTTATTGGACTTCCCCTCGCTTTTGCGTACCCGGTTGATGGCCCAAAGCTCGATGAGCAGAAGAACTGCCGCCAGTACGATCCATACGATTTCATTTTGCATTGGCTACCTCCTGATGGTCTTTGTTAGGGGGCGTGTGGCGTGGTGGGTTCATTTAATTTGCGACCTCACCGCAGAGATTTGCTTGCTGACGGGCCAGCCCCCTGGATTTGTTGATTGGCTTGCTGACGCTCGGCGCTATATTCTTCCCGCCGCTGGATGAGTCTCCGTCAATGGCTGAATACAGCCTGTCAGTTAGGGAAGAATTGAATGCCGTTCAGGGTGATGGTGGTGGGGGGCTACGGCAACTTCGGTAGCATCGTTTGCAAGCATCTGGCGCTGATGCCGGGCGTCGAGCTGGTGCTTTCGGGGCGTGATCAGCACAAGTTGCAGCGCAAGGTCGATGAGTTGAATAGCCAGTCGCTTAACGTCTGCGAAGGCTGGTGCGGCGATGCCATGGGCAGCGCGTTCAGTCCGGCGTTGCGCTCGATGAACATCCAGTTGGTCGTCCACACCGCAGGCCCGTTTCAGGGGCAATCCTATGCGGTCGCCGAGAGCTGTATAGCGGCTGGGGTGAGTTACTGCGACCTTGCTGACTGTCGGACTTTCGTCAATGGCGTGGGCGTCCTCGATGCGCGGGCGAAAGCCGCGGGCGTGGCTGTTCTTAGCGGCTGCAGCTCGGTGCCGACGTTGTCGTCGGCGATCATTGATCAGCAGCGCCATCACTTCTCACGCATCGACTCGATTGAGCATGGCATCTCGTCCTCGGCGAAGATGCCGGGGCTGTCGACGATCGAAGGTGTGCTGGCCTACGCCGGCAAACCCATCAAGCAACTCAGGAACGGCAAGGTGCATGAGGTGCCGGGCTGGCAGGATCTGACCCTGCGCAAAATGCCGCCACTGGGCACTCGCTTGCTGGCCAATGTCGATGTGCCGGACATGGATATTTTCGCCAGCCGCTATGGCGCGCACACTCTGAGCTTCAAGGCCGGCGCGGGGTTGAAGCTAGGCGGTATCGCCAACGGCCTGCTGGCGCAGGCGCTGAAGATCGGGCTGGTTCGCGACCACGTTCGCTGGGCTGCGCGCTTGCATCGTCTGGGCGTGCGATTCGAAGGTTTCGGCGACGGTAAAAGCGCCATGTACATCGACATTCACGGGCTCGATGTTGATGGCTTGCCGCTGGCGATGACTGCGCAACTGACAGCCCTGAATGACAAAGGTCCGCAAATCCCCAGCTGCGCGGCCGTGGCGCTGGCGATGAAAATGGCCCAAGGCTATGTGCCGCAATCCGGTGCCCGGCCTTGCGTCGGCGAAATCAGCGTCGATGAATACATGGCGGCCATCAACGATCCGGACAATCTGCGCCTGGTCGTGAACTTCTCCAAAGGGCCGCACTGAGCATGCTCTATCTGGGCCTGAAGTACCTGCACGTCATCGCGGCGATTTTCCTGTTCGGGTTCGGCATGGGTTCCTACCTGTATTTGATCGCCGCCAGCCGTACGGCCAACCCGTTGGTGATCGCACACGTCGCCCGCATGGTGGTGCGCTTCGACACCTGGATCACCACGCCGGCCGGTTTGGTGCAAATCATCACAGGCTTTTTTCTGATGAAACTCTCGGGCCTGCCCATGACCACGGAGTGGGTGGCGACTTCGTTGATCATCTTCTTTTGCGTCGGGGCGCTTTGGTTGCCGGTTTTGCTCTTGCAGAAAAAGCTTTGCACGATGGCGTCGAGCGCGGGGGAGGCCGGGAAGGGGCTCGATGAAAACTACCGAGCCGTTTACAGAAGGTGGTTCTGGATGGGCGTTGCCGGTTTTGCCGGGATGTTCGTGATTGTGCTGATGATGGTGACGAAGCTGACACCGGTTCAACTGCTCAACGTTCTGGTTTAGCTGCTGGCGGCGCGGGAAGACGCGCAGCACCTTCAACGGTTGGCAACGGCTGGGCGCTACCGGGCGATTCGCATGCTGCGCCTCACCCAACGCCTCAAGAAATATCGATCTGGTACCTGAAGCCTTCCGCCGCCGCCCGGGAAATTCGGTATTCGAGTGGGCTGCGGTCATACCCCAATGCGGTGCGTTCGATGGTGACGACCGGGGAGCCTTCCTTGATCGAGAGGATTGTGGCCATGGCCGGGTCGGCTTCCCCCACCGTCAGCGTCTCGCTTGCCGAGGCGATGCATTGGCCGCACTGGGTTTCATACAAAGGGTAGAGCAGCTCGCCGAAACTTTCGGAATCCATGCTCAGCAATGCGCCAAAACGTGTGGCGGGTAGCCAGATGTCCTCGTGAAACAGTGTGCGGCCTTCGACCATCCGAAGGCGTTCCATGCTCACGACTTGCTCGCCGTCTTGCAGCTTTAGCGCATTGGCCACGGCTAGCGATGGTTTTTGCAGCGTTTTGGCAAGGATGCGACTGGTGGGTATTTCGCGTCCGCCGCTGGCATTCACCTGCCGAAAGAAGCGCGCCAGCGAGGCGTCGAAATTAGGTCGGCGCACGAAGGTGCCGCGGCCCTGGCTGCGCAGGAGCAGGCCTTCATTGACCAGCGTTTCCACAGCCTTGCGCACCGTGCCGATCGCGACACCGTAGTGTTTGGTCAGCTCCGCTTCGGTGGGAATGGGCGCCCCTGGCGTCCATTCGCCAGCGGCAATCTTGGCGAGCATTTCTTCTCGCAGGCGTTGATAAAGCGGCAAGCGCTCGTCGTATCCGAGTGTCGAGGCGTTCATTTTTGGGGCAGTCCATTCCGGCAGGCGTCGCTACTTTATCACCAACAAGTCGTTTGACAGATATCCAGCGCTGAATATATGGTGGTGTAGTCATATATATGAATAGATGTATTTATATGAATCTGCCGCCAACCGTCGCTTGGGCCTCATGGCCCGATCTCACGAACGCTGCAGATTGTTAGCCATAACAACAAACGCTCAGGGTTATCTGTTTATGACCAGTCTTCATGCGCCTGCCCTCCGTGGTGTGGACACCCACGCCCACATCTTCCGCCAAGACCTGGCGATGGTTGCCAGCCGTCGCTACAGCCCGCATTACGATGCTTTGGTTGAGCAGTATCTGGGCCATCTTGATCGCAATGGCTTGTCACACGGCGTGTTGATTCAGCCGAGCTTTCTGGGCACCGACAATCACTTCATGCTTGACGCGTTACGCCGCTATCCACAGCGCCTGCGTGCGGTGGCGGTCGTTGACGCTGATGTCAGCGAAAACCACTTGGATGAATTGGCCGAGGCCGGTGTGGTGGGCATCCGTCTGAACCTGATTGGCAAGACACTGGCCGACTACAGCAGTCCTGCTTGGGTTGCGCTGTTCGTGCGTTTGGCACGGCGCGGCTGGCAGGTGGAGGTTCAGCGGGGCATCGATGATCTGGCGCTGATCGTGCCCGTCATCAGGGCGTGCGGCGTGACGGTTGTGATTGACCACTTTGGCCTGCCGACAGGTGGCATCGATCTTGAGAATCCCGCTCATACGGCTTTTCTCGCACTGCTGGCAGACACGCACGTATGGCTCAAGTTGTCCGCTCCCTACCGTAGCCAATCCGATCTGGCCCAGGCAACGCAAGTGCTGGCACTGCTGCGCGAGGCGAGCGGTGGCATCCAGCGACTCCTCTGGGGCAGCGACTGGCCCAACACCCAGTTCGAAGATCAAACGAGCTATGACCAGCAGGTGGCCTTCATCGAAAGGTTGCTGCCGGATGCGGGCGAGCGCGCCCAAGTGTTGAAGGAAAATCCGGCAACGCTGTTCGGATTCAACGTTTCCCGCTAAACAATCAATAACAACAATAGGACTTCCATCATGATGAGCCTGCTCGTCGTCGCGGCAATCGTTGTCGCCGTCGCCCTTGGTTACAAAACCAAGATCAATATCGGTCTGTTCGCCATCGCGTTTGCCTACCTGATCGGCTGTTACGGCATGGGCCTCAGCCCGTCGGAAGTCATCGGCATGTGGCCGCTGAAGATTTTCTTCATTATTTTCTCGGTTTGCCTGTTCTACAGCTTCGCCACGGTCAACGGCACCCTTGAAAAACTCGCTGAGCATCTGATTTATCGCAGCCGGTCGATGCCGCAACTGTTGCCGTTTGCGGTCTTCTTCACCGCGACCGTCATTTCAGGGATGGGCGCGGGTTATTACACGGTGCTGGCATTCATGGCGCCGATCACGTTGCTGCTCTGCGAACGCACAGGCATGAGCCTGATCATTGGCGGCATGGCGGTAAACTACGGCGCCTTGAGCGGGGCCAATTTCGTCTCGAGCCAGAGCGGCATCATCTTCCGTGGACTGATGGTCAACGCGGGGATCGCGGAAAATGACGCGTTCATCAACTCAGCAGCGATCTTCGCCAGCACGTTGGTGATACCTCTTCTGGTGATTTCAGCTTTGGTGTTCCTCACGGGCCATGGCAAGGCGATGAAAGCCAGCGCTTATGTGGTGACCGAGCCGACGCCGTTGAATCGAGAGCAGAAAACCACGCTTTGGCTGACGCTGGCGATGATGGCGATCGTACTGGCCGCGCCCATCGCGCATATCGTTTTCCCGGCCAACGCGACCGTGAGCTTTATCAATTCGAAGATGGACATCGGGCTGATCGCCAGTCTGTTCTCAGTGATTGCGCTGCTGCTCAAACTGGGTGACGAGCGCAAGGTCATGGCGACGGTGCCTTGGGGAACGTTGATCATGATTTGCGGCGTGGGCATGCTGATTTCGGTTGCGATCAAAGCCGGGACCATCGACGTGCTGGCCTCGTGGATGGGCAGTAGCATCCCGCCGATCATGGTGCCGATCGTCTTCGGCGTCGTGGCGGCTTTCATGTCGCTGTTCTCCAGCACGCTGGGGGTCGTGACGCCAGCGCTGTTCCCGATGGTGCCGCCGATTGCTTCGACGCTGGGGCTCGATCCGATGATCCTGTTCGTTGCCATCGTCGTGGGCGCCCAAGCGACCTCTATCTCGCCGTTTTCCTCGGGTGGTAGCCTGATCCTCGGCTCGTGCCCCACGGAGCAGAGCCGCGCTTCGCTGTTTCAGCATCTCCTGTTTCGCGCGGCACCTCTGGGCTTTGTCGCGGCGCTGGTGTTCAACGCACTGATGACGTTCGTCTTTTAAAAGCGCCCTTGGCCCGACGCGAAGGCGTCGGACGTCATTTGAGTCGATTGCGAGCAACGATGACAACGTGAGACTGGTTCTCAGGCACGCTTGGGCAGTTTCCAGTTCGGACGAATGAAGTGGCAGGTGTAGCCATTCGGGATGCGTTCCAGATAATCCTGGTGCTCCGGTTCTGCTTCCCAGAACGGCCCCGCCGGTGCGATTTCGGTCACCACGCGGCCAGGCCATAGCTGTGAGGCATCGACATCGGCAACGGTGTCCTCGGCGATGTCGCGTTGCTGTTCGCTGAGGTAATAGATCGCCGAGCGATAGCTGGGGCCACGATCATTGCCTTGACGGTTGGGTGTGCTGGGGTCGTGTATCTGAAAGAAAAACTCAAGGATCTGCCGGTAGCTGATCACCGCAGGATCGAAAACGATTTCGATGGCTTCAGCATGATTGCCGTGATTGCGATAAGTGGCGTTCGGCACATCGCCGCCGGTGTAGCCAACCCGCGTTTGCAACACGCCCGGATAGCGCCGCAGCAAGTCTTGCATGCCCCAGAAGCAGCCGCCGGCGAGGATGGCGGTTTCGGTTTGACTGGTCATGGTTTGTCCTTCCCTTTGAGGATGTTAGGTATAGCGATGGTTATGAGGGCGCGTTGACCGATTCCAAGGTTGAACGGCGCGAATAACGCAGGCGGTATCCAGCACTCAAGAAGGGGGGGTAAGCACAGTGCACGCATTAACTCGCCCCGTGATCCACTCACGGCTGTACGCCAGCACGCTGTTGGCAATCGCGGTCGGAAAGTGAATAAAACCATGGGGGGAAGAGGGCAGTTGGTACACCTCGACAGGGGCTGACGCCCTCCAGCGCTCGGCGATTTCGAGGGTGTCGTCGCGCAGCGGGTCCAGTTCGCCGGCAAACATCAGCGCCACCGATCTGGCTGGCGCGCAGCAGTGTTTGAATCATCCGTGGCAGGACGCGATTGCGAATCTTAAAGCGCGGTAACCAGGCGAGCTTCTTGTTGAAATCACGCACTTGCGTCAACTCCCGCTCGCCCTGCGGCCAAGGCGTCTTGCTGCGTGGGTGAGTCATCCGCGATTCTTGATCAAGATGGAAAAATTCAACGCAGCGGCGACACACAACCAAGCCAGATAGGGAAACAGGATCAGGCCGGTGACCAGATCAAGCTGCAACGCCATCACCACCATGGCCGCGACGACCAGCCAGAGCAGCGTCAGGATCACCATGGCGGCGAAAACGTGGTGGGCGCCAAAGAAGACCGGCGTCCACAGGGTATTGAGCGCGATCTGCGCCGCCCATAACGCCATCACCGTTTGGCTGCCGGGGATCAGGCTCAGTCGGTATCCGGCCCAGGCCAGCAACAGATAGATCACCGTCCAGGCCACCGGAAACGCCCAGTTGGGCGGCGTGAAGCCAGGCTTGGTCAGCGATGCATACCAGGGGCCCGGTTTGAAAATGACGCCTGTGCTCGCGGCAGCCGCGCAGGCCAGAAGAAAAATGAAGAAGGTCATCGCCAGTCCTTAGCTGTACTCAGCTTTTGGGGGAGTGTAAGGAAAGGACGCCCTGCGCGGCGAAAAGTTTGGATTGAGCGCCGAGATTTATCTGTTTACCGCCAGTAAGTCGCAGTCGCCATGCCGTTGAACTAATAACTGACCGGTGCGTCAGGATGATCAGTGGCTTCTTCCTTCATACGCGGGTGACACCATGCACAACTACCTTTTGCAATACCGTTTCAACGACGAGCCTCGTACTCATCTGTTCGAACTCAAACAGCCACAACTGGCCGAACACGAGGCTGCGATGCACCTGCTGGAACTGCATCTGGGCGATGCGGAAAATGGCCTGGTCATGCCCACGGCGGACTCGACACCCCAAGAGATAATTGCGCAGGCTGAACGGGTGGCGATTACGCGGATTGAGATCATCACGCCAATCGACAATTAACCACGGCTCACCTGTTGGAGCGGGCTTGCTCGCGAAAGTGGTGTGTCAACTGAGGTGATAGTGGTTGATACGACCCCTTCGCGAACATGCTGCTCAGGCTTTAGAAAGCCTGGGCTCAACGACGGTGGGACAACCGCCAAGCGTGCTGTGCAGCCAGTCCTTGGCCAGCCGGTGTCCGGGCACTCGATCTCGGCGTGCGCACGTTTCACCGTGATATCGGGCTGATACATCATTCTCGCCGAAGCTTTACCGAACCTGTGCGGATGCTGGCTGAACTGGTCAGTGAGCAATTCAACAGTGGCTTGAGCTAACGGCGAGCGTCGATTTTTTTCACAGCCTGGGTCAAAAGGAGATATCCGACTGCGAGTACTTGTATATTCCCGAAAAGGAAAACCGCGACGACTGCGCAGAAACTGGAAAATACTGGCATGGACCGGAAAAAAGGCCAACCGAGCACCTCTGACTGGGTTATTCGCAGCACTCAACCCGGTAGCATCGAGCGTATCGAAGCCTGGTTCGGCAGCCACGGCTACGACCCACACCGTCACGACACCTACTCGATAGGTCGCACGCTGGCGGGCGTGCAGAGTTTTCACTACAAGGGTTCGCTACGCCACGGGGTGCAGGGCAACACGCTCGTGCTTCACCCCGATGAACTTCATGACGGCATGGCCGGCACGCAAGCAGGTTTTCATTACCGTATGGCTTACGTTGATCCAGCATTGATCCAGACAATCTTGGGGGGCGAACCTTTGCCCTTTATCGCCGGTGGGCTTTCGAACGATCCGCGCCTTTACCATGCCAGCGAAGCATTTGTGCAAGCGATGGATAACCCTATGGAGACGCTGGAGGAACAGGACGCCCTGTATGACCTGGCAATGGCGTTGCGTGCCGTCGCGGGTAAGTCGCGTGGCCGTAAGCGTCTGGATTATCTCTCTGCCGAACGCGCCAGAGCATTCATCCTGGAAAATATGCACTTGGGCATTACGTTGGAAATGCTCGAGCAGGCTAGCGGGAGAGAGCGCTGGAGCCTGTCACGCGACTTCAGAACGCTCTATGGCACCAGCCCCTACCGCTTTGTCACACTACGACGTCTTGACCGCTTTCGCCGTCTTGTCCTCGACGGTTTCACATTGGTGGACGCCGCCCTCGCCGCAGGCTTTCACGATCAGAGTCACATGACCCGACATTTCACACGCTGCTATGGCGTCCCACCCATGCGTTGGCTGGAACGCTTGCGGCCCGCACGCTGACTTGCAGGATCGTACAAGCGCGATGCATTCATTGTTCGATAGGCTGACGACCTCAACTACAGAGGATCTGTCATGCCTGAGTCCCATCACCCACAAACATCGCTCCCCATAAACCTGGCGCAAAAGGCTTCGCTGATCGATCAGCAATGGAGCCCTCGGGTCGTCGCTGAAATGAACGACTACCAGTTCAAGGTTGTGCGAATCGAAGGCGAATTCATCTGGCACTCACACCCTGAGACCGACGAAGCATTTCTTGTGCTCGAAGGCACCTTGCGCATCGACCTCCCAGAGGGATGCGTCCATGTGAATCCTGGGGAGTTATATGTGGTGCCGCGCGGGGTAGTGCACAGGACGGCGGCGCAAAGTGAAGCGAAACTGATGATGATCGAACCACGAGGTATTTTGAACACGGGCCATGAACAGGGTGAGCGAACTGCATTGAGTGACGTCTGGATATAGGTTCAGCGCCCAAACGGCCAGGCATGCATAATTGCAGTTCACTTGACCACCGGCTTGCCTTGCCACTGACCAGTCAATTGCATCCGAGCTGACTCTTTCTGCCCGTGGAGGTTAAAACAGCATTGAGGCTCGCGCGTATAGAGGTGGGGAAACAAGGGAAAGACCATATTGCCAAACGTATGCTTTTGGCCGTTTTCTGCCCGTCGCGAGAGGCAGAAAGCGATCCAAAGCAGCCGTTCGAGTTGGAGCTTGATGATGGGTTTCTCCACAACATTGTGGGAATGGTACGGCCAAGATGAATACAAGCGGGTTCTTGCGGTGTGCGAGGCGATCCCGGCTCTTGAGTTCCTGGCACTGACCTCGGATTTGCAGCAGAGAACCATCCCGGATTGCCCAGCATGTGAAACCTGGTCAGAGATGATCCTTCCGTTGAACGAGGATCTTTCAATCAACGCGTTACCAGCGGAGATCAAGACACGGCTGCAGGACATTTGGGCGCTATGCAATAGCTTGACTGAGGCTGCATTCCACTGCCATGACCCGTTGATATTTGATCATGACGAGTGGCGGCCGATTAGAACGGTCGCCGCTGAGTTGCTAGAACTAATGGGATCGCTGGAAATCAATCCATTCCTGGACGACTTGTTACTGGATTGCAGGAACGTCGCTCGCGGAGTAACGCGTTAAGCAATTCTGCAATCCAATGATGGTATTGAGCGCACTTGGTCGCGCGCCCTAGTGGCTGACCGCTTCTGGCCGAAAGCTGGCGGTAGCGACAGGATGCTATCCACCTGTGAAGCGGACACAAAACTCCTCTGAGACCTTGTCATGGCGTCCCGTTTCTTCCGTACAGGCGGTAGCCTGGTCGACGACTCAAGCGTTCGTAATAGTCGCTCACGGCAGGAAAGTCCGTATGAGCAAGCGGTGTTTCAAACCACCGATTAACTGACAGGCCGATCGGTATATCTGCGAGAGAAAACTCATCGCCGCTGACGTAGGCCCCGGTTGAATCGAGCTGTCGATTGAGGATCTCCATGTACCTCGACCAGTTGTTGCACGCGGCCGCCAACGCACGGCTGTCCTGATGCTCAGGCGAATGCCTGACCAGCGACATGAAGGCATAACTCCACGACTTGTTGAGATCTGACGCTTGCCAATCGATCCATTGATCCACCCGCGCTTTGGCTCTCGCTTCAGTCGGGTAAAGGTGAACGCCGTTGTAGCGCGACGCCAAGTAGCGAATGATCGAGTTTGACTCCCAAAGAATGAAATCGTCGTCCTCGATGACCGGCACCATGGCATTGGGATTCAGCGCTAGGAATTCAGGTGTGTGCGTCGATCTGAAGCCAGAACCCCAATCCACCCGCTCAAAGGGAATTTCAATCTCGGCGCAGGCCCAGAGCACCTTTCGTACATTGATCGACGATGCCTTACCCAATATGCGCAACATTCCATGTCCTTATCGTTCGGGGTACTTGGTCTTAACTACTGACTCTATTGCCTTGTGGAGCGGGTTGTCCAGAGTCTGCTTTTGGCCGACCTCTGCCGGTCAAGGCCACGAATCGTGCAGGTCAAATACGACGCAAGCAACAGATCAAGTCGAGTGCAAAAGTGTGGTCAAATCCATGCAATGACACGGAGCACTCTGTCGGCATTGAGCCGCTTTTGACCCAACGAGGCCAATGGACAAAGGCTTCACAGAGAGATAGCGTCGTCCCATTCGACTCAGGGGCTGCGCCATGGATGTTATTGCCAACTACTCAAATGAGCACCATCGCGTCGCCGTCATGGCGCTATGGGAAGCTGTTTTCGGCTACGAAACCGCGCATAACACCCCCAGCCTTGTCATAGACAAAAAACTGGCCGTTACGGATGGGCTTTTTTTTGTGGCGCTGGCAGGGGATGAGGTTGTCGGTACCGTTCTTGCGGGGTACGACGGCCATCGTGGGTGGTTGTATGCGGTTGCAGTGCATCCGGTCCATCGTAGAAAAGGCTTGGGCGCAAAACTTGTACATCATGCTGAGAACGCCTTGATCCTGCGTGGCTGTATGAAAATCAATCTACAGATCGTCAGCACAAATGAACGCGTCAAAAGCTTCTACGAGTCTCTGGGCTACTCGACCGAACCGCGCATCAGTATGGGGAAGAAGATCGAGTCGAATATCACGATACCCAGGGAGTAAATTACGCTCTGCCAAAGCCGAAGAGCGAGGAACAGTGCGTAAAGACGGGACGCTTTAGTGTCTTTGGCGGCTCTCGGAAAGCAATGATCGCTGTGATCTGCATAATATATTGCTAGATGTTGCTGAGGCGGCTGATTGTTGTTAGATTGCGCGCCTTAAAAATTAACAGGGACACGTTATGTTTCTTATCTGGCAAGGCTGGGGCATCCTTTCTATTCTTTTTCCTTTGGTGGGCTTGATATCTTTCGCCGGGCTTCCCAATGGTCTTGGTGTCGGTATCGGTTTACTGGTTGCGGCGGCTGCCAATGCTTATATTGGCCACAAGCTGAATAATGCACCCGGCAAAACCTATATTGATCCAGCCACCGGTGGCGAAGTGGTTTTTCGCAAAAAGCACACGTTGTTTTTTGTGCCCATGCAGTACCTCTCGGTACTCATGGTAATCGTCGGACTGTTTGCATTGCTTAATCTGCACTAAACAAGGAGGCGCGTGGTTTCTATTGACTCGCACGCGCTCTTTTTTATCAAGGCCCACTTAAGGGTTTTCCTGATTGCTTAATTGCTCTGGTTTTGCTTGAGAACTTGTTTTTACAACGGCTGGTCGGGCAGTTTTTATTTCGAGCAAAGTGCGTATTACATTCAATGCATGCCAAGCCTGAATATTCTAAGGCTTACGGGATCTGAAATACGCTGCCAATTACCTTTAACGCCTGTTTGCCGTCAGTATTGTAGAGCCGGTGCAAAAGCATCTGATCGGTAATTCGATGCAAGCGGAAGTGGTTATAGAAAGCCTGGCCAAAACGCTGGCCCTCGAACTCGCCGAGATCCCAAAGACGGAGGAAGTTGTCATAGGCGGCGCGCTCGATTTCCAGTTTTGATTGGCGCTCCATCTGCACCTCACTCATCAGTCCGCTGATTGGCTTCAGAGCAAACTCCACGAAACCCCGACATAAACCCCCATCCCTTCACCCGGCGTCGACCGCGCAGCATCCAGCCCTTTGTCGTCATACCCCGGCGTGACCGTCGCCGCATAGCGCTTGTTGGTCAGATTGCGCATATCCACCCAAGTCTGCCAGTCACCCTTCGGCGCGTTGTAACCCACAGTCGCGCCAAACAGCGCATACGGATCGGCGTAGTAGCTGTTGGCATAATCCACCGCTACTTTTGACACCAGTTGCGTATTCACAGCAGCGAAGAACCCCTGCGGCCAGTCGTAACGCAACGCCCCTTGGTAGTAGTGCATCGGCAGCCCCGGCAAACGGTTGTCGCCAAAACGATCATCATCGCGATAGTGGAAGTCGCTGAAGGTGTATGCCTGACGCAGGCTCAACTGTCGGCCATCGGCGGCTGACCAGAGTTTGCTGTTCAGGCTGGCTTCGACGCCTTGGTGGATGGTCGGGCTGGCATTGAGTTCGTAAGGCGTTACCGCGTTGGCGTCCGGCAGCACCGACAGCAATTCGTGACGCACTTGCGCGTAGTACCAGGCCAGGCTCCATTCGCCGAGGACGCTGTCGCCGCGTCCGCCGAGTTCCAGGGTGGTGGCGGTCTGGTTTTGCAGTTTGATCGGGTCTTTCTGGGTGCCGGTGGCGGCGCCGTTACCCGCCGGGAAGCGCACGTTGGAACTGTAGATCAGCGACCACGGGTGCGGCGCCTCGACCGCGCGACTGAGGTTGCCGAACACTTGCACCTCAGGCGTGATCTGGTAACGCAGCCCGAGGCGCGGGGCGTAGTCCCAGTCGTTCATGCTGGTTTTGCCACCCCCGTCGGGGTAGGTGACGGCACTTTCGCGACGGGTGTAGATGGCGGCGAGGCCGGTGGTCAGCCACAGGTCGTCGGCGATCTCCAGGTCGTTGCCAACATGCAGAACGGTGTCCGAACCCTGATAAGTGAAGTTGCGCATGCGCGTGCCGGGCGCGTAGTGGGCCGTATTACCGGTGGGGATTCGTACAAATTCACTGGCGCCGTCGTTGGGCAGGTGTTTGGTAACGCGCAGGCCAACGCTGCTGCGGCTTTCCATGCCAAACAGGGTGTCGCGGCGCTTGTAGTCGAAGGTGCCGCTGACGTCGGTGTAGGCGACCTTCAGGCGGTTGGGGCCTTCGCGCAGGTCCATCGGGTAATCGTGGTAGACGAGACCGGTCTGGATGCTCGAATCGTCGTCGATGTAGAACGTGGTTTTGTTGCCGATGAAGGTGCTGCCTGGCTGTTTGCGGCTGTCGTCGCGGGACACGTAAGCCGGGTTGGCCGCGCGAGGATCGTGTTCGATGACGTGCTTGGTCACGCGCCCGGCGAGGTCGTTGTCGGTCTCGCGGTAGCGGATGTAGAACCGCGTTTCCAGGTTCGGGTTGAAGCGATAACCGACGTTGGCGATCACGCCTTTGCTCTCGCTGGCGGTGTGATCCTGATAGCCGTCGGCGTTCGAGTCGGTCAGCGATAGGTAGTAATCGAAGTCGCCCAGCACTTGTCCGGAACTGACCTGACGCTGCTGATAGCCATGGCTACCGGTGGCGTAACGCACTTGCAGTGTCGGCGCGTCGTAGCCGGTGTGGCTGACGTAATCGATGGCACCGCCCAGCGCCAGCGAACCACGATCAAAACCGTTGGCCCCGCGCAGCACTTGCACATGGTCGACCCACAACGGTTCGAGCAATTCGTACGGTGTGCCGCCGGGGCCGCTGAGAGGCAGGCCGTCGAGCATCGTGTACAGCCCCGACGCATGGGCGCCCGGTGCGCGGTTGATGCCCGAGCCACGGATTGAAATCTTCACGCCTTCATTGCCCGCCGACTGCGCGTAAACCCCCGGCTGATAAGCCAGCACATCCTGATTGCTCGCCACACGCCCTTGCAACGGTTGACGCATGTCGACCACGTTGGTGCCGCCGGGCACTTGCTCCAAGCGGGCCTTGGCGTCTTCAACAGACGCGTGCGTAGCGCTGCGATCCTCTGCCGAAATCAGTACCTGTCCCAACTCAATGCCTTGAGTCTCGGCCATGGCCGGGCAGGCGAGGGCCAGGCTCAGCAGGGCAGTGGGCAGGGATTTAGGCGAGGGCATCGAGAGAACTCCAGCAAAGAGAAACGGGCAATGAACAGTGCGACGCAAGAAAGAACGAAGGAAACACATGGCGATTCGGTTTTTGCCCAGGACGCCGCCCGTCGACTGCGCTGAACCGGAGGGGTGTCCCTTGTTTCTATCTAGCAAGTCCCAAACGAGATCACCCAATGTTCGAGCAGCGAAAGAAAGAATTACTGTCAGCGTGGCGCGAACTGGCGACTCAGGCGAACTCGCAGATGGACCCGGAGCAGCAGTATGACGAGTTGCTCAAGGCCGCCGACAATATGGAGGCACAAGGACTGATCAGCAGCACCGAGTGGCGGCAGTTGGTACGGGATGCGGGCAGCGTATTCACCAAGGGCGTAGGCCGGGCACAAGGCCAATAGATTGGGTGGCGCCACCTGGCGGCCAACCCCGAAAGCACAAGACTTCCCGCTCAAAAACCGGATAATGGCCGCCATTCGTTTAGCCGTATTCTGGTAATCCCGCATGGAAATCAAGGTCAACTTTCTCGACAACCTTCGACTTGAAGCCAAGTTCGACGACTTCACGGTGATCGCCGATCAGCCCATTCGCTACAAGGGCGATGGCTCGGCACCGGGGCCGTTCGACTACTTCCTCGCGTCGTCGGCCCTGTGCGCGGCTTACTTTGTGAAGTTGTACTGCGACACTCGCAACATTCCTACCGATAACATTCGCCTGTCGCAGAACAACATCGTCGACCCGGAAAACCGCTACAACCAGATCTTCAAGATCCAGGTTGAATTGCCGGCGGACATCTCCGACAAGGATCGCCAGGGCATCCTGCGCTCGATCGACCGTTGCACGGTGAAGAAAGTCGTACAGACCGGTCCTGAGTTCATCATCGAAGAGGTCGAAAGCCTCGATGCCGATGCTCAGGCATTGCTGATGCCGATGTCGGATTCGCAGGCGGGCACTTACATTGCCGGCAAGGACCTGCCGCTGGAGCAGACCATCGCCAACATGTCGGGGATCCTTGCCGACCTGGGCATGAAGATTGAAATCGCTTCGTGGCGCAACATCGTTCCCAACGTCTGGTCGCTGCACATTCGCGATGCTCAGTCACCGATGTGTTTCACCAATGGCAAGGGCGCGACCAAAGAAGGCGCACTGGCCTCGGCACTGGGCGAGTTCATCGAGCGCCTGAACTGCAACTTCTTCTACAACGATCAGTTCTGGGGCGAAGAGATCGCCAATGCGCCGTTCGTGCATTACCCGGACGAACGCTGGTTCAAGCCCGGACCGAAAGACGAATTGCCGAGTGAAATCCTCGACCCCTACTGCCTCGATATCTACAACCGCGATGACGAGTTGCGTGGTTCGAACCTGATCGACACCAACTCCGGCAACACTCAGCGCGGCATCTGCTCGCTGCCGTTTGTGCGCCAGTCGGACAATGAAGTGGTGTACTTCCCGTCCAACCTGATTGAAAACCTGTTCCTCAGCAACGGCATGAGCGCCGGCAACACCTTGGCTGAAGCGCAAGTGCAGTGCCTGTCGGAAATCTTTGAGCGCGCCGTCAAGCGCGAAATCCTCGAAGGCGAAATGGCGCTGCCGGATGTACCGCAGGACGTGCTGGAGAAATACCCAAGCATTCTGGCCGGTATCAAGGCACTGGAAGAGCAGGGTTTCCCGGTGCTGGTCAAGGATGCGTCGCTGGGCGGTGAATTCCCGGTGATGTGCGTCACCTTGATGAACCCGCGCACCGGCGGCGTGTTCGCGTCGTTTGGCGCGCACCCGAGCCTTGAAATCGCGCTGGAGCGCAGCCTGACCGAATTGCTGCAAGGGCGCAGTTTCGAAGGCCTGAACGACCTGCCGCAGCCGACCTTCTCGGGGCAGGCCGTGACGGAGCCGAACAACTTCGTCGAGCATTTCATTGACTCAAGCGGTGTGGTGTCGTGGCGGTTTTTCAGCGCCAAACCGGACTTCGAATTCGTCGAGTGGGACTTCTCCGGCCAAGGTGAAGACTCCAATGGCGAAGAAGCCGCCACACTGTTCGGCATCCTCCAAGACATGGGCAAAGAAGCCTACATGGCGGTCTACGAGCACATTGGCGCCAAGGCCTGCCGCATCCTGGTGCCGGGCTACTCGGAAATCTATCCGGTCGAAGACCTGATCTGGGATAACACCAACAAAGCCCTGCAATTTCGCGCCGATATCCTCAACCTGCACAACCTGAGCAAAGTCGGCCTGCGAAACCTGGCGACGGGCCTGGAAAAAAGCGAGCTGGACGACTACACCGATATCACCACGCTGATCGGCATCGAGTTCGACGACAACACGCCGTGGGGCAAGCTGACGATTCTTGAGCTGCGCCTGCTGATCTACCTCGCCTTGCAGAAGTTTGATCAGGCCAAAGATCTGGTCGAAGCCTTCCTGCAATACAACGACAACACCGTTGAGCGCGGCCTGTTTTATCAAGCCGTGAACGTGGTGTTGGAAATGGAGCTCGACGAAGACCTGGAACTGGCCGATTACGAAGCCAACTTCCGCCGTATGTTCGGTCACGAGCGGATGGATGCGGCGATCGGTTCGGTAAACGGCAGCGTGCGCTTCTATGGTCTGACGCCAACCAGTATGAAACTGGAAGGTCTGGATCGGCATTTGCGTCTGATCGAGAGCTACAAGAAGCTGCATTCGGCGCGGGCAAATGTGAAGGGCTGATCCTGTAAACCGTGGCCGTGATGACCGGTGGCGAGGGAGCAAGCTTCCTTGCCACCGGTTGACGGTCTGATCAGGTCGAATCGGGTCACTTCAATTCAAGGTCGCCACCGCCGATTGCGCGCAGGAAAAGGGTCACTTGCTCTTTCATACGCATTGGCACTTCTTCCAGCCGCCAATACTTAGCGACCATGCGCAGCATCGGCCAATTGCCCCGTATCAACCCGCACAAACACCGAGTCACCCACCGCTGTCAGCACCTCCCCCGCAAACACCTCGCAGATCACCCGGGTCTTGCGCCCGACTTCGCCTTCGACTTTTGCCCGTAAGGTCAGCGCAATGCCCATCGGCGTCGGTTTGATGAACTTGATGCCGAGATTGCCGGTCACGCAGTCAATGCGGGGCAGGGTGCCAGGCTCGCGATTTTGCGCACGGTAGTGATAGGCCATTGCCGTCCAGTTGGAATGGCAGTCGACCAGCATCGCGATCAAACCGCCGTAGACCAGGTCCGGCCAACCACAGTATTTGGCGTCCGGCATATGCTCGGCGAGGACATGCACGCCGTCTTCATGCCAGTGGCTTTTGATGTGCAACCCGTGCGGATTGCGGCCGCCGCAGCCGTAGCAAACGCCTTCAGGCGCGGCGCTGTCTTGCAGGGAGGTGTCGAGGCTGGACATGGGGTTGGTCATCCTGGCGTGGTGAGTCCGGTCAGACGCAGGCATTTCTTGCAAGGCCGGTCGGAGGGGCGATTGTAAGCGTTAGGGCCGTTTTCGCCGAACGCGTATTGATGTGCAGCGCATCGGCACCGCAGGTCATTGCTCGGGAGCGAGCCACGTATCGACAACCCGTCGATCAAGTTCCTCCCAATACGCCATCCCCAATACCCGCGTGGTGTTCAGACCGCGCAGATAACCGCGCAACTGATGGGCGGTATCGCGGATGTACTGCGGATCGGAGATGGTTTTATCCAGCAATACGCTTTCGTACTGGACCAGGTATTCAGACACTCGCTCGCGAAAATCGGGTAGAACGGCGTCGCGGATCAGGTCGAACGTTCTCAAGAAGGATTCCTCATTCATGTTTTTCTATTTGTATTGAGTGTGTATCAGTCTGCAAGGCGCGTAACTATTGCTAGAAGTAATAGTCACCATCAAGAAACGCAAGTTCTGCTTTGTCGGCAAGAGGCGGAAAATCGCCTCCATCGAATACGCAACTCAAGGAATTTGCGCGATGAACACGTTGACCCGACTGGTACTGGCCGCCCTGCTGATGAGCGCTGCCGCTGCACCGACCTACGCAGACGATGCCCGCTCGTGTCACTTTCAATCGATTACCGGCAGCAGTGCCACGTTGCAGCGCTCGCAAACCGTCGGTGTGCTGTACAGCGAAAACACTCGGGACAACCTGCAATACCTTGAGCGTTACCACGCCATGGCGGTCAACGGCGCGAAAGATGCGCTCGACTCGCGGATTCGCGAAGCTTTCGTCGAAAGCTCTGATCCGGAACTGGCCATCGACTGGTTGATGAGTTCGTTGCAACAACAGTTTCTGTCGGTAACCGTTTACGACAGCCTCGATGCCTTGGTGCAGGCGCACCCGGATGTTGTGGTCAAACTCGACACGTTCAATCGCTTGTTGACCCAACGCAACAGTCTGGTCGAAGCGCGTTTCACTGCACGTTTCTACGATGCCGACCTGCAATACATCGGCAAAGCTGAAGGCGCGGTGGAAAAACAACTGCCCTCGGCCTGGGTACACAACCAGGCACCGCTGCAAATTGCCGCGCAGATCGAGAAACAACGTGACTTGCAACTCAGCGCGTTGAAGCAGTTCGACAACTCGCTCAAGGCCTTGGTGTCCGCGAGCTGAGCACCTAACACATCAATGGCATCGGCGACGCGGTGAAGCGAGACCGTTGCCGGTTGAACCGAACTTTTATTTTCAGGATGACACTGATGCGTCTTTTATTCGTGCCAGCCATGGCCCTCACGACCTTGTTGCTCGGCGGCTGCGCCAGCGCGCCAAACGACCCGACCCTGACCTTGCAGACCAGCAAGACGCCCGCACAGTACGCCGATTGCGTCGTACCGAAATTGCAGGGCAGTGCGCTGAACCCGACCGTCTCGCAGACACAGCGCAGCTTCCGGATCGTGGTGCCGAGCAAGGTGGCGGCCGATAACGTACTGGAAGCCTACAAGGCCGGCAGTGGCGGCAAGGTGTTTCTTTATGAGCGCCACTTGCTGGCTTCGAACTTCCTGCCATCGACTTTTGAACGGGCCGCTCAGGATTGCATCTGATTTCGCCCGGTAGCCGTATGTAAAAGAGCTCCTTTGGTTGGCCGCAACCAACCAATTTTTTGCCCCGCGCCTTCATTCGGTCGCGGGGCTTTTTTTTGCTCGCTGTCTGGCGATCAGGTGCCCGCTGAGAATGAATACAAGCCGCAAGGTTCGAAGCGCTCGCGGGTGTCCATCCGCACGGCTCGCAGGCTCAAGGTTTGCAGATGCGACGCATACAACGACTCCGAACGGAAGCTGATCAGGACGCTACGCCGGCGTGCCCCGCTCAGGTTCAGGCTGCCCGCGTGCACCAGATCCGCATCAAACACCAGAATGTCACCAGCGCCGCCTGAAAGCTGCACAGACCGCGACTCATCATTGAAGTCCAAGGGCGATGGCTCCGGCTCAGGTCGGTGGCTGCCGGGGACGATACGCGTCGCGCCATTTTCAGGGCCGTAGTCGTCGAAAAAAGCCAGAGCGTTGACCATGTCGCCCGGCCGTTGCGCCGACAAGTCGCGGTGCAACGGTTGATATCCGTTACCCGCGAGCGGTTCGCGACCCTCCACTTGCGCGAGGAAAAACCGTTGCGCGATCAGCTCGCCTGCCACGGCCAGCAACAGCGGCAAGCGACACACAGCCTGAATCGTTGGATCAAGGTCCAATAGTGAATGGCGCCACTGAGCGCCTCGCGGGGTTGGCCACTGATCTGAGGGCATCACGTTCGCATCGAACACGCTGCGAAGCTCATTCAGCCATTCGGTGGGGATGGCGTGTCGGAGCAGGGCATAGCCATCGCGATGCAGTTGTTCACGCTCAGTCATGGTTTCCTCGGCAGGATGTCGCAGCACAGAAGGTATAGCCATTGACTGATTCAAGCGCCAGATCGCTCGGCGGCGCTGTTGCCGCAGTTTATCGATCAGGGGGCGGAGATCCTGACGAATCTCCTTCAGACGGCGTAAGTACGTGGCGCCTGGTCAAGCCCATTTGAACTGAGCCGGGAATCTCGCCGCAAAGCATGTTCCCGTTTCGAGGTCCGAGGTGACGCTCAAGGTACCGTTGTGCGCCGCCGCAATCTGCGATGCGATATAGAGCCCTAGACCCAAACCCTCGTAGCGCTGCCCGGCTTCGGACCGGGAAAAGGGCTCGAACAACAGCGGCATCAACTGCGCCGGAATCGGCGTGCCCTGGTTGGTCAGCGTAATGACAATGTCGTTGCTCTCGGAATAGGCGTTGAGGATGATCGGTGCAGTGGTTGAGCCATGAGTGACTGCATTGCCCAGCAGATTGGAGAGCAATTGACTGATACGCAATGCGTCGCAATAGACCCCTGCCGGCACGTCCAGCGCGTGAATGAACGTTGCGTGCGGGTGGGATGCCTGAACCTCTTCAAGCGTCATCAGCAGTGTTTGCTGCAAGTCATCCACCAGTTTTCGTTGGACTGGAATCCCGCCACCCAGCCGTCCCCGGGCAAAATCGAGGATGTTTTCGATCAGCACACCCATGCGCACAGAGCTTTTGCGGATCGCCGAAAGCAACTTCAGTGAGCGCTTGTCTTCGGTTTTGGTTTCCAGCAGATCGGTGCTCATGCGAATGGCGCTCAGCGGCGTTCGCAGGTCATGCCCCAGTACCGCGATGAACTGCTCGCGCAGCCTGCCCAGTTCATTGGCAGTGTCCAGCGCGGTTCTGGTGGCGTGAAGGTGGCGTTGGCTGTCGAGGTTCATGGCAATCAACTGCGCGAACAGTGTGAGCGTCTGGGTAATGGCCGGTTCCTCGACATTGGCCGCGAGTGAGTCGATGGCACACAGCGTCCCGAAAAAATCGCCATTGGCCTTAACGATCGGAATGGAAATGTAGCTCTCCAGCCCATAGGTTTTCGGTGTGTGATGAAGTGAAAAGACCGGGTGTTCGCTGGCCTTGCCGAAGATGACCGGCTGCTTGTGTTGCCGGATCTCATGGCAGATGGTCGATTCGAGTATCAGTTCGCCGCCGGGTTGCAGGCCGAAATCAATCGAATCGTCGACAGCGCACGCCACCCAATGACTTTCAGTCACGCGAGCAACTGCCGCGAAGCGCATGCCGGTCAGGTGTTTGACCATGCGCAGGATCACGGGCACCGCGTCAATGCTGCGGATGGCTTCAATGTCGGGTAAAAACTCGGGATTGGTCATGGGGTGACGCTTCAAGGATGTGGGCCAAAGACTATCTTTTATTGGCGCTCATGGCGAATAGGCGCGTTGGCCGACTGAGTGTGAGTTTTTTTGCAATTCAGCTCAGTGCCTTCGCTTCAGATGGCGATGGATGGGCCTGTTTGCCACGGCCCAAGGCTGGCGTGAACTTCATCGGTCGGTGCATGGAATCACGCGTTTGACCAGTTTGCCTATGGACATGCCCTGGACCAGGATCGAAAACACCACGACCGAATAGGTCAGCGATACCACGACATCACGAGCCTCTCCCGGCGGCAGTGTCAACGCCAACGCCACCGAAATGCCGCCGCGCAGGCCGCCCCACGTCATCACGCTCCATGAGCCCTTTGGTAGCCGAAAACGTTCGCCCAGAACTGCAATCGGAACCCCAACCGTCATTAGCCGCGAGAATAAAGTCAGCATGATCACCATCAGTCCCGTGACAATCAGAGGATTGGAGAACTGAATCAGAACAACTTCCAGGCCAATGAGTACAAACAGCAACGCGTTCAGAATTTCATCAATCAGCTCCCAAAACATATCCACGTTTTTTTCGGTTTTTTCAGACATCGCGTAGGTGCGTCCCTGGTTCCCCACGATCAATCCCATCACCACCATCGCCAATGGCCCCGAAACATGCAAAGACGTGGCGAGGGCATAGCCGCCGAGCACAGCGGCCAGCGTGATGAGAACCTCTTCCTGATAGCTGTCGATACTCTTGAGCATTCGGTACGTGATGTACCCGACTGCAGCTCCTAAAAGCGCGCCGCCACCCGCTTCCCTCAGCAAAACCAGCGATGCACCGCTGAAAGAGGGCGTTTCACCGCTCGCAATCATTGCCAGTATCAGCGAAAACAGCACAACGCTGACGCCATCGTTAAAGAGCGACTCACCCGAAATCACCACCTCAACACTGCGGGGGGCACCTGCTGATTCCAGGATGCCCATGACCGCAATCGGGTCGGTTGGCGAAATCAGCGCGCCGAACACCAGGCAGTATGCAAGGGGTAACTCAAGGTTGGTCAGGGACAGCAGTTCCCAGAGCCCAAAACCGATGATCAGCGTCGATAGGGTTGTACCAGCGACGGCCAGGCATGCAATTTGCCATTTGTAGGAGCGCAGTTCCGACAAATTGACATGCAATGCACCTGCAAATAACAGCAAGGACAACATGCCTTGCATCAGTAACTCGGAAAAGTCGATGGACTCGATCAATGATTGTTCGATGGTGTGCAACGTGTGAAAGCCCAGCGCATCAGAGGCCATGTTCAATAGCGAGAGGCCCAAAGCAATGCCCATCACGCCGATAGCCGGGGGCAGCCCCACATAACGACGATTGAGGTAGGCGAGGGTCGCGGTGATGCAGAGAAATATTGCGATGATGTCCAGCATGGGTTTGATGTCTCCCAGGCGCACCGGTTGGGGGTTGGACACTCGCACCTTCTGCGTTCAGCGTGATGCCATATAGGCACCCGCAAATGCCACTCATGAAAGATGCGAATAAATGTTTGCTTGGGCGGCCGATCAAATGAGTTTTTGATCGGCCGCCATTAACGAGAGCAGTGTTACGCCGGTGGCTTAATTCAAATCGCCAGCCTGATGCCGCTCGGGCACCTGGCTCGCTTCATCGCCCCACGTCCGATTGACTCGCTGCCCACGAATGACCGCTGGCCGCTTGGCGATATCCTCTGCCCAGCGCTGCAAATGAGTGTATTCGTGAGCGGCCAGAAATTCCGCCGCTGAGTAGACATTGTTGCGCACCAGTTGCCCGTACCACGGCCAGACCGCGATGTCGGCGATGGTGTAGCTGTCGCCGGCCAGGTAAGGGCTTTGCGCAAGACGCCGATCCAGTACATCCAGTTGCCGCTTGGCTTCCATGGTAAAGCGGTTGATCGGGTACTCCATTTTCTCCGGCGCATAGGCGTAGAAATGCCCGAATCCGCCACCCAGATAAGGCGATGCGCCCATCTGCCAGAACAGCCAGTTGAGCGTCTCGGTGCGTCCTGCCGGGTCTTTGGGCAGCAAGGCGCCGAATTTTTCTGCGAGGTAGAGCAGGATCGCGCCCGACTCGAACACCCGAATCGGCGGCTCGACACTGCGATCCAGTAGGGCAGGAATTTTCGAGTTCGGATTGATCTCGACAAAACCGCTGGAGAACTGATCGCCTTCGCCAATGCGGATCAGCCACGCATCGTATTCGGCAGCGGTATGCCCCAGCGCCAGTAACTCCTCTAGCAGAATCGTTACCTTCACGCCGTTGGGCGTGGCGAGCGAGTAGAGCTGCAACGGATGCTTGCCCACCGGCAACGTCTTTTCATGCGTCGGGCCGGCAGTCGGGCGGTTGATGCTGGCGAACTGACCGCCGGATGGCGCTTCGTTTTTCCAGACCAGGGGCGGAACGTAGGGCGTTTTGCTCATGACATTGGTCTCGTCGATTGTTGGCTGAGAACAGAGGGACAACGTAGCGTGTTTGTCGCTTACGTCACAAAAAAATTCCGCATTTCTTGAGCTGATGCCTGCGTGAAAGACCGCTTCTGCCGGGCATCCGAACTCAATACCGCTATGACACTGATGCTTTGCGGCTGTATCGGGGGTATCAGTTTCGACGCTCGAGTCGGGCTCGCGGGCCCAACAATAAGCGGACAGTGTCGAGACCTCGCGCGAATGTGGCGGTGTAACGCTTTGGGCCATAGTGGTGCCGAGCTGCTTTTCTCGAAATGTTCAACGGGTGTCCGTTCCCGAATGGCGGGCCAGTATGTTTCTGATGAGAGTTTCTTCACTAAATGAAATATTGGCGATTTCACACGCGTCAGGGACTTGTTGCCATTCGCTTGAGGCGTAACCAATCTGGCGCACAAGCCATTGCTGCGGGCCAGTCCAGGACAGCTCGAGGTAAGGGCCGGCCAGTTCTTTATTGGCGATCAGCAAGCCGACTTCATCCGCCGGCCCCGGGCACATGCCGCCGACCGCAAAAGGTACCCGCTCGAGGATGAGGGCGTTGAGCATGGCCAGCAACTCTGCATGCGAAGCGAAGGAAACGTGGCGCTGGCCGGCAACAGCGCCGGCAAAAACCAGGTCGCCGGTTTGTGAGTCTGCAGCGTTGATCGATGCCAGGTGCGCAGGCGCTTGGCCGGAGCCTTTGGCATAGCGTGGTTTAATCACTGTAATTCAACTCAATAGGTTGAAGACCCGCGATGCAGAAGGGCGAGCATGAGCGCACAGATCCCTGCGCTCATGCTCGGAGAGGGGCCAGGATGGTGAGGTAGATCCACCTGATACGGCGAAAAAATCAATTCCCGTCCGCTACCTTGCGTTCAATCTCATCGGTTTTGCGCTTTAACGTCTCCGCGTCCTGCTCTTTGACCCGGGTCGAAGTCGGTGTGATCACCTCATCCACGGCTCTGGTGTCACCGTCCTTGTCTTCAAGATCACGTTCGACCACATTCACCGGTTTCCCGGAAGCGTCGGTGGGCTGGGCATTCATGGTTTTGTCGTCATTGCTGTTCATATCGCAGACCTCCATGGGTGTAATCGTTAGAGGGGCGGTTTGAGGCTAGCGTTCGATATTTCTTTAAATCGCTGAATCGACGTTGCAGAAACTTTGCACCTTTCCAACGGCTAAATCTGTTTTAACCAGACCCTGTCGGGATGAATATCATCATGCGCCCAAACACCTTGTTTGCAACGTTGCTCGGCTTGTCTGCACTCGAGGTTTTGCAGCAGAAGCCAGCCATTAAGCAAGCGGTATCTTTTTCATGCCTCGCATCGGGTCATCCAGTAGACGAAATTGCTCAAGTATGAAATCGAGCAGTAGCCGTGTTGACGGCAGCATGCCTTGTCTTGAAGCAAATACGGCATGAATCATTTCTGTTCTGGGTGCCCAATCCTGCAAAACCACGACCAGATCCCCGCGCTCGATGTAATCGTGTACCAGTGACATTGGCATCTGCGCGACACCAACACTGTCGATAGCCGCGCAACGCAACATCAGCAGGCCTTTGGTAATGAGCAGCGGTCGGTGCGCGTGGGTGAACTCCGAGCCGTCAGCATGGAACAGCGTCCAGCTGTAATCGCGTTGTGGACTGCCGTGATGAACACTGGGCAAACGCGCCAGATCTTCTGGCCGGTCGGGTGTACCCAAACGGCTCAAAAGCTTCGGGCTGGCTACCAGACATTGGGGGCGTTGGGACATGACGCGGCTGACCAGATTGGAATCTTGAAAGGGCAGGGGACGGACCCTCAACGCCAGATCGACGCCTTCGGCAACCACATCGACCTGACGATCACTGGCTTCCAGATGCACCTCCACACGCGGGTGCTTGACCATGAAGCGCGAGATGATTGCGCCGACACATTCCTCTAGTAGCACCGTGGGGCAGGTGACCCGCAGGACCCCGCCAGGCTCTGCGTGGGTCATCGCTATCGCAGCTTCCGCCGATTCAGCTTCCTTGAGCATTGCTCGGCAATGAGCATAGTAGATTTGCCCCAGCTCGGTGACCGAAAAATGGCGGGTGTTACGAATGATCAAGCGCACGCCGAGCCGTTCTTCAAGTAGAGCGATCCGTCGGCTTAGGTTGGATTTCGGAATACCCAGCGCACGTGCGGTGGGCGCGAAGCCTCGGTGATCCACCACCATAACGAAGTACTGAAGGTCATTGAGATCCAGCACGGTCGACATCCATTGAGACAGAAGGCACCAACTATACAAGTCTGATCGTCCCTTGTATGGGAAACACCAGTCAGTTTTTTGTATCTGGTGCCGCGAGCTGCGCGGACATTAGATTGCAGCCGCTCGATGACCGCATGTGTAAGGTCGGCAAGTGGTATCGACGACGTCAACAGCTCGCCCGCGCTGCGGTTTTCTCTGGATCTGAACTTGAACAAACTCTGTGAGATGCATTCTTTTGTCACGGTGGTCGACACCGGCAGTATTTCCGAAGCCGCGCGACGCTTGGGCATTGCCAAGTCGATGGTCAGCCAACGCCTTCAGCAACTGGAAAGGCGTTTGGGCAGTATTCTGCTTGAGCGCGGACGACGCGCGCGACTGACCGAAACTGGCGATGTGTTTTATCGCTATTGCGTGCGCAGTCTGGCCGATGTCGACGACGCGGAGGGCGCGGTATTGTCCTCGCAGTCGAGCCTGCGTGGCAGTTTGCGACTGGCCGCTCCGATGGCATTCAGCATTCGTTATCTGACGCCGATTCTGTCTGCTTTCGCGGTGCGCTACCCCGATTTGCAGCTGGACGTCGAGTTCGATGATCGTCACGTCAATTTGCACGAAGAACGCTACGATGCCGCTATCCGCATTGGCGAGTTGCCGGACTCTTCGCTGGTGGCGAAAACCATCACGCCAAACCGCCATATCATCTGCGCAAGCTCAGACTACCTAGCCACGCATGGCATTCCACAAACCCCACAGGAGCTGTCCCGTCATTTCGCCATGCTCTATGTGAACCGTGAGCCCCACGGCATGTGGATGTTGCCGGTGAATAACACGCTGGAGTCATTTCGCGTGCGCTGTCGCATGCGCACCAACAATGCACATCAGTTAATGGAAGCCGCCAAGGCAGGCATGGGGCTAGCGATCCTGCCGACGTTTCTGGCTGCTCAAGCGATTGTGGCCGGCGAGTTGCAAGAGGTGCTGGCGACCTATGCACCACGCGCAGGAAATATCTCCATGGTGTACCGACGTTCATTGCGCGCATCGCCCAAGCTGCTGGCGCTGGCTGGCTTTCTCTGCGAGCAGATCGGCAACCCGCCAGCGTGGGAGCAAATGCTGGCAGCCCATGCAAGTCAGTCTGATTGAATCGTTCGCAATTGACGAAACGTGGATTCACTTTTTGCCTGCTTATGAGCTTTTGAAGGCTTACATATGCTTTCCCCAACAGACGCAATCTCTAGCGCCTGACAGGGAAGAAACGCATGAAGAACGTAATTATCGTCGGTGGGGGCTCGGCCGGTGCAGTGCTGGCTCGCCGATTGAGCGAGAGCAATCAGCGTCAGGTGTTGTTGCTTGAGGCCGGGAAAAGCTTTGTGCCGAACGACTATCCCGACGTTGTTACCAGCAGCGACATTGTTGGGGCCAGTAGCAGTTCGGAGCTCGAATGGGGCTACAAAACCCAGCCCGGTTACATCGATCATCCCATCGGCGCTTTGCGTGGCAAGGTCTTGGGGGGCTGCTCTGCCATCAATGGCGCGGTAGCGATTCGTGCTCGCCCCAGTGATTTCGCGCGCTGGGATCTACCTGGGTGGAGTTATGACGACATGTTGCCCGCATTCAAAAAACTCGAGAGCCACAGTCGTGGAGGCAGCGCTTTGCATGGTCATGAGGGGCCGCTGCCGGTTAAACAACTGAGCAATCTGGACGTCACGCCAATGCAGCGAGCGTTCATTCAGGCGACGTTCGCCTATGGCTACAAGATCATCGATGACTTTGACGGCGCGGATGCGAACGGCGTCGGCCCGTACCCGATGAATATCGTCGACGGCGTGCGTATCAATACCGGCATGGCCTACCTCACTGAACAGGTGCGAGCCCGCAGTAACCTGCAGATCCAGGCGGACAGTCTGGTCGATAAAGTACTGTTTGAGGGTCGACGTGCCATAGGTGTACAAATGAGCGATGGCGCGCAACTGTTGGCCAGTGAAGTGATCCTTTGCGCGGGTAGTTATGGCAGTGCGGCGATTCTGCTGCGCTCCGGTGTTGGTCCTGCCGCCGATCTGGCCGCGTTGCAGATTCCGCTGGTAGCGGATCTTCCGGTGGGTCAGCGTTTGATAGATCACCCTTTCTATTACAACGCCTATGCAGCCCGTGCGGATTTGATCGGTCGACAATCACCGGTCATCGGCGCCAAGCTCTGGACCAGCAGCCGCCGAGCCGAAAAGGATGAACTCGATCTGCACATCACCGCCACGCACCTATTTCCTCACGATCAGAGTCCGACCCATGTGGGCTTTGTGCTCGCCGTCGCACTGACCCGCCCGCAATCGCGAGGCAGCGTAACGCTGGCGAGCCGTGATCCGCTCGTGGCGCCTAGCATCGACCTGAATTTTCTCGCCGACCCTGAGGATCGCCAACGCCTGCTTGAGGGTATTCGCTTGGCCCGCAAGATTGGCGCCACTGCACCGTTGAACGCGTTTATTCACTCGGAGCTTAATCCGGGGCCGAGCACTGAGTCGGACGAAGCGCTGTTGGCGAGTGTCCGGGCGAGCCTGGACACCTATCACCACCCGACCTCAACCGCGCCGATGGGCAGGCCCGGTGATTCACATGCGGTGGTCGATTTGCAGGCGCAGGTCATTGGCTTGCAAGGGCTTCGCGTGGTCGACGCATCGATCTTTCCCGATGTTCCATCAGTTGCGACCAACATCACCGTGATCGCCGTTGCGGAAAAAATCGCCGCGCTTTACGCCTAATTTTCAGGACTCGACTTCCATGAACAACACACCTGTTTTGAACTGGATTGATGGCCTGTGGCTCGATTCAGGCGTTTACAAAGATTCCATTAACCCCGCGACGTATGAGCGGATCGGGCGATATGCTGAGGGCGGTGCCTATGAGGCACAGCAGGGCATTGAGGCAGCGTTGCGTTCGTTTGCACAAACATCTTGGAAAGATGATCGCACTCTGCGCGCCACGGTACTGTTGGAGCTGGCGGATGGTTTTGAACGCAATGCCGAAGAGCTGATAGACACGTTGGCGCTGGAAAACGGCAAGATTCGTCCAGAAGCCGAATTCGAAGTGCGCATGGTGCCGCCTAAATTGCGCTATTACGCTGCAATGGTGCGTGCTGAGTACGGACGTTCAGCGGAGCCGAAGCCCGGCAGGATTTCCCTGGTGCTGCGTCAGGCCGTGGGTGTCGCGGGCATCATCGTGCCGTGGAATTCGCCGGTGGTATTGATGATTCGATCGTTGGCCCCGGCGCTGGCCGCAGGTTGCACCACGGTAATCAAGATGCCGGGGCAGACCGCTCAAACCAACGCGATGCTCGCGCGGATCATGAGTGAGGCGCGGTCATTGCCTCGCGGTGTCATCAATTTGTTCAGCGAACTGGGAGCGGCGGGTTCGATCCATCTGGTTGAATCACCCAAGGTGCCGGTGATCAGTTTTACCGGCAGTACCAGCACGGGCCGCGCGATCTCGGCAGCGGGTGCGCAACACCTCAAACGCTTCGGTCTGGAGTTGGGTGGCAAGACGCCGATGTTGGTGTTTAACGATGCCGATCTCGATGTGGCCGTACCGGTGTTGCTCAAAGCCCTGACGGTGTTCGCCGGGCAGTTCTGTATGACGGGTTCGCGGTTATTGGTCCAGCGTGATATCGCCGCCGAGCTGATTGAACGTCTGGCTGCACGCCTTAAGGCGGTGCGTGTGGGGCCTGCGGCGGATCCGACCAGCGAAATGGGGCCGTTGATCGACAAGCCTAACGTGCAACGCGTCAACCAAGTGGTCGAGGAGGCGATTGACGCCGGTGCGCAAGTGATCGTGCGCGGCGGCCCGATCACCGATGGGCCGCTCGCCAAGGGTGCATTTTATCGACCGACGCTGTTGCGTGTCAGCGATCCCGAAATGGCCATCGTCCAGCGTGAAACGTTTGGACCGGTGCTGACCTTGCAGGTTTTTGACAGTGAGGTCGAGGCGGTCGAAATGGCCAACAACAGCGAGTTCGGCCTGGCCGCCAGCGTTTGGACCCGCGATGTCGATCGCTCGCTGCGAGTAGCACGCGAATTGGAGGTCGGCACTGTCTGGGTCAACGATTGGGCCATGGTGTTCGATGAGTTCGAGGAGGGCGGTTTCAAACAGTCGGGGCAGGGTCGTCTCAATGGTGTGGCGGCCATGGATGATTTCATTGAGTACAAACACATCGCACTCAATCCCGGTCTGCGTCAGGGATGAGCGCCATACGATTGCAACACTTACTGGTTGGGGCAGTGTTGGCCGGGACGCTGACAACGTCCTCGGCCCTGTTCGCCAATGAAACAAGGGATAACGCTATGCCCCAAGAGCGGTTGTACGACGCTTTGCTCGATGCGCTCAATGCTACGTTCGGCCGTCACCCCGGATTCAGGGCCACCCATGCCAAAGGCCTATTGCTCAATGGCACATTCAAGGCTTCGCGCGTCGCCGGCTCAATCAGTCGAGCTGCCCACCTGCAAGGGCAAACGGTGCCAGTGGTGCTTAGGTTCTCCAACTTCAGTGGTGTACCGGCTACCGCTGACGGGGATCCGATGGCCAGCCCGAGAGGGTTGGCAGTGCGTTTTACCCTACCGAGCGGCGAGGCCACCGATATCGTGACGCACTCGTTCGACGGCTTCCCGGTCGCCACGCCAGAAGACTTCCTGAGATTTCTGCAAGGCATTGCCGCCAATGTCGCAACACCGCCGGATCCCCAGCCACTTCAAACCTTTTTGGCGAACCATCCACGGGCGCAGCATTTTCTGGAAACGCCCAAACTGCCACCGCGCAGCTATGTGGGGCTCGAATACTTCGGTGTCAACGCACTGGTGTTCAGCAATCGTCAGGGCGATGAGCTAATTGGCCGTTACCGCATCGAACCCCTACTCAAGCAGCCATTGCTGAATGACACCCAGGCGGCCACGATGTCCGCTGATTACTTGCAGGAGGAAATCAGCGCGCGACTGAGCGAGGGCTCGTTGAAGATGCGATTGGTGCTGCAACTGGCAGCGTCGAGAGACGCAGTCGAAGATGGCTCAATCCCGTGGTCGCGTCAGAATAAGGAAGTTGAACTGGGGATTTTCAGTCTTGCTGCACTGGAACCAGCCGAGACACAGCAACTCGCTCAGCAACGTCTGGCGTTCAGTCCGGCGCGTTTGCCAGACGGTATCAACCTCAGTAGTGATCCGATGACGCTGGCGCGCGATCGGGTTTATCAGCGGGCGGTACTCAGGCGCCAGCGACCATGAGCAGCCATTCGGGCGCTCGCTGGAAACAATGGGTGTTGTCATGGCTGGTGGTATTGCCGCTAACGGTGAGCATGCCCTGGGGCTTGGCGACGTTGCTGGAACTGGCGGATTTACATTGGCCAGGGTGGCTGTTCAAAGTCGCGGTGGCCGGGTTGATCTCTTTCAACATGGTTTACTGGATGTTGCCGTTAAGTGCTCGGCTGTTGTCACGCTGGTTGCTGCGCTGAGGCCTGTGCCCCACCCTCCGTTCAGGAGGGCGGAGCGCCAGGCTCAGTCTTTAAGTCTGTCGCGATCCTTGGGTTGCGGCAGAAAGAATGTGCCAAGTATTGCGGTCCTGACCGCAATCACGCTCGGATACCACAACCCGCAATAGATATCGCCCGTGGCCGCGACCATGGCGAACGCCACCGTTGGCAGGCAGCCGCTGAACCAAGCGTTGCCGATGTGATAGGGCAGCGACATCGAGGTGTAGCGGATGCGGGTCGGGAACAGTTCGACCAGCCACGCCGCAATCGTGCTGTACCGCCGAGCAACGCCTTGATCACCACTTTGGGTTGCTCCAGCGCGTGAACGATTCGGGCAGCGGCGGTTTCGGCGCCTTGCCTTCGGCCTTCATCTTCTTGAACGCCGGCGCCGTAGAGGTAAAAGTCGTAGCACTCGAACACCGTGCCGAGGGAGGACGCGAAGACGGCCTTGCGCTCCTCCTTGGTGATGTCGCCGCTGTGGGGTGGACTGCTTGTCGCACTCTGGTCTGTGGATTCGATTAAAGATCGCTTGTTGGCGGCCGATAGCTGCCGATCGCCATCGATTCAAGAATCCATTTTTCAGGGACGACGCCCATGAATGCTTCATTGCAGAGCGCTGCCGCGCAAATCCGTCAGGCCGTTCGGGTCGCCACCGAAGGCCTTGTAGGGCGTGAACAGTTGGCGGAGCTGATTGTTCTGGCCGCTGTGGCGCAGGAGCATATTCTGGTCATCGGCCCACCGGGCACCGCGAAAAGCGCGGTGGTGCGGCGGGTGGCGCAATCGATGGGTGGGCGTTATTTCGAATACCTGCTGGGGCGCTTCACCGAGCCGTCGGAGCTGTTTGGCGCGGTCGACCTGAAAAAGCTCCGTGAAGGCACGGTAGAAACGGATGTCAGCGGTATGCTCCCGGAAGCCGATATCGTCTTTCTCGACGAGGTTTTCCTCGGCTCGACGGCGATCCTCAATACCTTGCTTGGCGTGCTCAACGAACGCCGTTTTCGTCGAGGTCACACGCAGATTCAGTGCCCGTTGCGAGTGTGTGTCGGCGCCTCCAATGGTCTGCCGGATGATGAAGCGCTGGCAGCCTTTGGTGACCGATTCCTGCTGCACCTGTTTGTCGAGTCGGTGCCGGACAATCAGCTTGAAGCGATGCTCGCCGGCGGTTGGCAATCCGAGCAGCGGCCGGTTCAGCAACTGCTGGGCCTGAGCCAACTGGACACGCTCGGCCAGGCTTTGAAAAACGTCGTCATGACGGCTGTTCGTCCGGCACTGGCCCAGGCCATTCGCCGACTGCGCGAGGCCGGTATTCAGTTGTCGGATCGACGCATCGTCAAATCCCAGCGCCTGATCGCCGCCGCGGCATTGCTCGGTGGGCGACTTGAGGCCAGCGAAGCGGATCTGTGGCCGTTGCTGTATGTGCTGCCGACCAAGGAAACCCAGCAGCATGGTCGCGAAGTACTGCGCGAGATCTTCGCCCAGTCCAATAACAGTCATTTGTTTAGCGCTGTGGAAGAAGCCACCTTGCAGCCGATGTCGCGGCTCAGTCGCTTGCTGGAAACCGGCGAGGATTATCTGGCGCGCAACGAGCCACCGGCGAGTGCCTTGCTCGAAGGCCTGCTGCGCGAAATCGACGCCAATTTCAACGAACAGACCATTCCGTCGTCGTTGCAGGATGTGCGCGGTCAGGTGGCGCGTCTGCTGACGTCTGCGGCATGACGATCAAACCGATGAGTTGGGCCTGGCAGTCACGGCGCACGCCGGTCAGACCCCAGGCCGCCGTGGCGTGGGGCGACGTCGCGCGGCGCTTGCACGCACGGTTGCTGTCGATCCCCGAGGAACAGGCCGGGCGCCTGCAAGCCACGGCCAATCGTGACGTGTTGGTGGTGACCGGTGTCGCAACGGATCTGCCGTGGGTCGACGGCGTGGCATATGCGGCGATGGACGACCGTGCACCGGGGCTGTGGCTGCCAACCAGTTGGGAGCCCGACCGGCCGACAGACCTGCTGGGGCTTGCGCTGTCCAATAGATTCGCGCGGGCGCCGCTGCTGCTCTGGCGCGAGCCAGCCGCCGTGGTGCCGCTGGATCGTTTGTTGCCAGTGACTGCGCAGCATTTGCAGCGCATTGATGCTTATTGGGCGGGCCGCTGATGCAATTACCGGAATCGCTGCACCCCTGGCGCGACTGGCTGCAATGGTTTGCCCCAGAACAACTACCCCTGTTTGCTGACCTGTTCGGGCGTCTGGATCCGGTGCTGGGTCCGCTGCGCGGCCAACAGCAGGGCGGGGTGCCCGAGCCCGACGGCTTGGCCGATCTGCAACGTCGTGGCCCTTATGAGCGGTTGTTGTCGAGTGAATGGTTGCTGGCCGATGAAGTGCCCGACGAGTTTCTGCGCCGGGCCGTGGTGGGTGAGCATCTGTTTCTCGCGCCGCAATATCGCTCGCATCAGGCCAGCCGCTTGATGGTTGTGCTGTTCGATGCCGGGCCGCTGCAACTGGGCGCCGCGCGTCTGGTTCACATGGCCTTGCTGATCCTGCTTGCACGTCGTGCCAAAGACGCTGGCGCCGAGCTGCGCTGGGGCATTTTGCAGCAGGCACCGGAACTGCATGCGCTCGACAGTGCAGCACAGCTCAAATGCTTGCTCAGCGCCCGTACCTTCAAAACCGTTGACACCGGGCACTGGCAGGCCTGGCGTGACGGATTGAATGCGCAACCGGAGCCCGTCGGCGAGTGCTGGCTGGTGGGCCAGCGCTTGTCCGCGACCGAGGGCTTGTCCTGCACCCATCGCGTCCAGGTATCGCGCAGCCTCGACGGACGCAGTCTGTCGGTGGCGCTGCAAGCGGCGGGCTCCCGGCGCGTGACTTTGCCGGTTCCCGATGAGCGCCTGGCCTTGCAGTTGCTCAAAGGCCAGTTCGAAGGCGAAGTGGTCGCGACTGCGCCTGCCGCCAAGGGGTGCGTTCCGCGTGTGTCGCTGACCTTGCCGCCAGTGATTTCCAGCGCGGGTACCCATGTCGCCATGAAGATGCTCGATGAACCGGGCATGGTGGTGATCAAGTTGCCGGCACAGAACCAGAAGAAGCCGATCGAGATACGCCGCAATCTGTGGGCTGTCGGAAAAACACCGTTGGCTCCGACGTTCTTTGGCAGAGCTTTGGGTGCCGTTCTGAGTGACGCATGGAAATTGTCGTTCTGGAACATGCCGGGCCTTAAATCGGTCGACAAGCCATGCCCCGAAGAACTGAAACTGCTGCCCGGCACTGCCACATTCCTGCCGGTGGCCGGATTGCGCAATCACTCGAGCGGCCGATTGTTCTTGCTCGATACCCAGGGGCATCTGGCGTTCTGGGTGCTGGAGACCGGGCGCTCACCGGCCAAGCCCTTGCCCCGGCATACTCATCACCTGACGAATAATGTCTTGGGTCTGGCCAAGACGTTCGGCAGCACGGCGACTTTTGTGCGCCGCGAAGGTAATCGCTTGCACGCACACACGGTTGACCCTGACGGCGAGGTCTCGGCTGCAGTTGACGTGGGTTTGGCCGAGCACATCAGTCAGGTGCTGTTTGTCGGCGGGCGGCGCAGGTATCTCGATAGCTGTGCGTTGCTGACATTGAAAAACGACGAGTGCGAGAGCTGGCGCGTGGTATCGGCCGACGGCTCTGCTTTCGAAACGCAAAGAATTGACCTGGCACCCGGCTGGAAAGGTATCGGCCTGCTGAAAGAGGACAATGAGCCCTATTCCCTGCTGTTGCTCGGTCGGCAGGCCGTAGCCATTCATTACGAAGGCGAGCAACGCGTGTTATTCACCACTACCGATACCATCGCCAAATCAAGTTTTTGCCCCATGAGTGGCGTGCTCGCCGTGCTGACCAGCACCCGCGAGTTGCTGGTGTATTCGGTGCCGCAGCGCCTGATGCGCCTGCAAACGTTCTGCAACGATCAGCCGTACAAGAAGGAAGGCACCGATGACTGGACATGACGCGGCATTGATCCGCCGTCCGCTCTTGACCGGGCACCAACACATCGAGGGCCTGTGGTTTTCCGCCGATCGTTTCGACGAAAGCGAACGCGCCCGACTGCTCCTCGAACACTGGCAAACCGAGGCCCGGGCCTACCGTTTCGCCGACGGTGATCTGTTGCGCTTTCGCCAGCCCATCGCCGTGCAATGCGAGGCGTTGACCGGTTGGCCGCTGACTCGTCAAGGCACCGCACTGTGTTCGGCGCTGCTCGATCCGCAGGAAATGCGCAACCTGCCGGCTGCCGACCTTTGGCTGGTGCGCGGCAGTCACGTCAGTGCCCTGCATTTGCGCGATGCCGTGGTCCTGGCACCGGGTGACTGGCTTGACATCAGTGGCCTCACCTTGCTCGACACCTATGACTGTCGCAACGTGCTGCCGGAGCCAGTGCTTGAGCCCGTGACCGTGGTCACCGACCTTCGGGAAATTCTTGGCGACGCGTTGCGTCCGGTCAGCCCCGAGCAGGCACAGGTCATGAAAGCGTTGCTGGAACGTCAGCAAATCGCGGCGAAGGAGCCGGCCTATCAAGCCGTCACGGCGAAAGAAACGGGGTGGACGCAATCGGCTGACACGCCTTTGCCGTGGCTGAAGCTCGTTGTGACCCTGGCGATTCTGATAGCGGTTTTATGGATGGGGTCGCAGGGACAAAATCCCGGACTGCAAGGCTTGCCGGCGAAAACAGCGTCGCCGGTCTCGGTGCAAATCAGCGCCATCGTGGTCGGGACGTTGATCGGCGGGATTGCCCTGACTCTGATATTGGCCGGGCTGCGCCACCTGTTGCGCCGACCGGCGCCAGTGCTGCCTTCGGCTCCCCGTGTCGCCGAGCCCGGCATCGACGCCCGCGCCACACCGGTCAAAGCCAAGCCGTCGCGCTGGCGGCGCTGGGTGACGCGCCTGACTGAAAATTCGCGTCTGTCGGCTCTGTATGGCAAACGTCAGGCCGCCTACATGCGGCGCATGCTCGATATGTTCGAGGACGGCGATTTCGAAGAGGCGCTGCGTCACGCTATTCCATTGGGCAGCGAGCAGAGCAGCGGCGAGCAATCGTTCGGTACGCCGCAGCGCCGTGAGGATCTGATGATCGACCACGGCCGTGGACCCACGCGCTCGATCAGGTTCGAACACGACATGGAAGCGCATCTGCGGCAGATCTACCGGCAGACCTTTGAGCGTCTGGATCGCGAGGGCCGCATTGAGGAAGCGGTGTTCGTGCTCGCCGAGCTGCTCAAGGTGCGTCAGGAGTCGCTCGACTATCTGGAGAAGCACGGACGGCTGCAACAAGCCGCCGACCTCGCGCTGGCCTGGGATATGCCGTCTGCGATGATCGTGCGCCTGCTATGTCTGGCCGATAACTGGCAGCGCGCCTTGCTGGTCGCCCGGCGTGACGACGCGTTTGCAGCCGCCGTGACATTGCTGCAAGGCAAGTGGCCGGACAGCGCCGACCGTTTGCGTCTGGAATGGGCCGAATCGCTGACCCGCAAGGGCCTCTGGCTGCAAGCCGTCGAGGTGATCTGGCCGCTGACCGCAGAGCGCCAACGTGCTGCCCAGTGGCTGCTGGATGCTGAAGCGGCGGGGGGGAAGCTAGCGTTGGGCGCATTGGTGAAACGGGCGGTGCTGTTGCCCGATACCTTGCAGGCTTACGCCGAGTGGGTCGAGCAACTGCGCGATGATCCGGCGCGTCACGCCGAGCGCGCGGCATTGGCCGAGATTTTGTTGCAGCACAAGACGCACGTGAGTGCGCTGGCCTGGCTGGCCGGTGCCATCGTGCACGCGGTGCTGGCCGACCAGATCGACGGCCATTGTCGCTTGACGCATCTGCAATTGCAGGCACTGGTCAGCATGAGCAAGGACAAACTGTTGCAGGCCGACCTGCCGGGGGCGTTACCGACCCTCGCCGCGAGGGTCTCGTTGTCGCAAGTGGGTGAGCCACTTGAATGGACAGCCCCGTTCATGGGCAACCGCAAGATTCTCGATGCGGTGCCGCTGGAGCAGGGGCGTTATTTGCTCGCGTTGGGCGAGGCGGGGGCGATGGTAATCGATGCGCAAGGTCAGAGCCTGTGCCATTTCCCGGTGCCGGCACACGACATAGTGCTGGCCCATGACCGGCAGGTCGTACTGGTGCTGGCCCGACGCGATGATGTCTGGCGTATCAGCAAGCTCGATCTGGTCACGCGCAGTGCGACAGATCTGGGCGTGCAGCGGTTTGACGTGTTCGCCCGGTCATTCGACGGTTTGACCTGGACCGTCGGACGGGATCGGCAGGTACGGGTAGTCGATGTCGATCATGGATTCGAAACCCTGTGGCATGTCAGCGATTTGCCGGGTCAGGTCTGCGGCATGAAAGATGATGCGCAAAACGAACTGCTGTGGCTGACTCACCCGGACCAGGGCTTGTATCTGTGGCACTACCGCTTGCCCGAGCGTCGGCTGATCAGTCGGGATTTGATGCCGGCCTTGCCAGTGGGCAGTTTCCGGTTGCTCGACACCGATGGTCGGGTACTCGGCGCAACACTCAAACTGGCTGACAATGAAGATCCTGTTCTGGTGGTTGAGTGGATCGGCGGGCGCAAAGGCTACCGGTTACCGGGGCTGGATGCGCAAGAAAGCGATGGGCTGGATGTGTATCTGCATCTGCATGGCCAATGGATGCTGACTCGTTACCTGATCAACGATCACCAGATGCGGTGGCATTTCATTCATCGCGGCAGCGACCAACTCTGCGCCACGTTGCAATGGCCTTTGCACGGTGCGCAATTACGCTGTTTCGGGCCCGATTTCTTGCTGTTCGATCACCATGGGCGTTTCAGTCATATCAACGTCGACGCGGCCACCCAACACAACCTTTCGCTGAATTGAACCGGCCGGGCCGCCTACGCTTTAACCCAGCGCTGGCGGCTCCACGCACTCAACCAGTCCACCGCAAACACCAGCACCAGCATCGCCAGAATCACCGTGCTGGCCTGCGCTTCCTGAAACAGGCTCAGGCTTACATACAGCATCTGCCCGAGCCCGCCAGCGCCGACAAAACCCAGCACGCTGGCCATGCGGATGTTGTTCTCCCAGCGATACAGGCAGTAGGCGAGCAGTTGCGGCGCAAGGTTGGGCAAGGTGCCGTAGCAGAAGGCGAGGATCGGGTTGCCGCCCTGCAAACGGATCGCTTCGGCGGGTTGCGGCGGGGTGTTTTCCAGGGCTTCGGCGAACAATCGGCCGAGCACGCCAGTGGTGTGTAGGGCAAGGGCGAGGGTGCCAGCGTTTGGGCCCAGGCCGGCGGCGAGCACCATCAGCGCGGCCCAGACCAGCTCGGGGATCGCCCGCAGGCCGTTGAGCAACAGGCGCGAAACACTTTGCAGCGGCCAGCCGAAACGCCCGGCAGCGGGCAGGGCGAGGAGGATGCCGAACAACGCCGCGAGCAGGGTTCCAATAGCTGACATGGCCAACGTTTCCATCGAGCCTTTGAAAATGGCTTTCAGGTAATCCGCACTCAGATCCGGGCTGAAAAAGCGCTGCACATACGCCGCCATCTGTTTCAGGCTGGTGGCGCTGCCCAGTTCGCTGATGTCGAGGCTCAGGTAAGTGAAAGCAGCGATGACGGCCACACCGATACCCGCGATCAGCAACAGATTGATCAGGCGATTCATGCCAGTCTCCAGCGCAGCAAGCGGCTAAGTTGATCGGCCGCGAGCACCAGCAGCAGGAAGGTCAGCAGAATACTGGCGACCTCACCGCCAGCGAACATGCGGATCGACAGGTCGATTTGCTGGCCGAGCCCTCCGGCACCGACAAAGCCCATCACCACCGAAGCGCGGATCGCGCACTCCCATCGATACACCGTGTACGACAATAATTCCGCCGCCACATTGGGCAGAATACCGTAGGCAAAAGCAGCCAGTCGGCCACTGCCAGCCTGCAACAACGCGTGTGCCGGCCGCTGACTGGTGGACTCGAAAATCTCCGCGTAAACCTTGCCGAGCATGCCGCTGTAGGTGATGGCGATTGCCAGCACACCCGCCGCCGGTCCTAACCCGACGGCGCGCACGAACAGCAGCGCCCAGACGATTTCTGGCACGCTGCGCAAAAAGATCAGCAAGCCGCGAATCGGCCAGCGCAGCAAACGCCCCAGCCGACTTGGAACACCGCCCCTCGAGGCCGCGGACAGCGATAGGGCGCGACTGGCGATCAGGCTGGCCGGTATCGCCAATACCAGCGCCAGCGCCATGCCGGCTGTGGCGATGGCCAGAGTTTGCAAGGTGGCTTTGAGCAGTAACTGCACAAACGCTTCGTCGTGCGCCGGTGGCCAGAATTGCGCGACAAACCGGCCCATTTCATTCTGGCTGTCGGGTAGCAGCACGCCCAGATTCAGTTCACTGAGCTGGATCCCCGGCCACAACAAGGCAATCGCCAACACGGTCAACAGCAGCCGTGGCCATGCCGCGGGATCCCGTGAATCAGCGCTCAGCATCGTGGAATCTGCACAGTCAAAGGCGCCACCGCAGCCGTTGGCGATTGCATTTTTTCGTTGGCGTACAGTGCTTCGAGCATCTCGGGGCTGACTTGATCGCAAGGACTGTCGAACAGAATCTGCCCTTCTCGCAAACCGATGACGCGTGGAAAGTGCGAGAGCGCCAGATCCACCGCGTGCAGGCTCGCCACCAGCGTAACGTTGTGCTCGCGGGCATGCCGAGACAGGATCGACAGCGTGTGCCCGGCCATGACTGGGTCCATCGCCGAAACCGGCTCGTCGGCCAACAAAATCTCCGGCGCCTGATACAGCACCCGAGCGATGCCGACGCGCTGCAATTGGCCCCCCGACAATTGCTGGCAATGGGCGAACAGCTTATCGCCCAGATCCAGACGCGCCAACGCCGCGCGGGCGCCGGGCACGTCCAGCGGATGGAGTAGATTCAACAAACTTTTGCCCAGACTCCACTGCCCGAGTTTGCCGGCCAGCACCGCCGTGACCACCCGTTGACGCGGCGGCAGGGGCGGTGCCTGGTGCACCAGACCGATACGCGCGCGCAGGCGCTGCCGTTGGTGCGCAGACAACTGCCAGGCGCGCTCGCCTAGCACTTGGATCTCACCGCTGCTGGGCCGCAGAGCGGTGGCCAGCAGGTTGAGCAAACTCGATTTACCAGCGCCGGACGGGCCGATGATGGCGACCTGTTCGCCGACGCCAATCTGCAAGTCGATGCTGCGAAGCGCGTCGACTCCATTGGCGTGACGCAGGCTACCTTGGGTGAGGCGTAAGGTCATTTCAGCAGATCGGCAGCGCGGGCGGCTTCCTCGATGCCCTTGTAGTTCTCAGGCTTGGTATCGATGAAGCGGCTGGCCGCCTGCAGATCAAGAATCTTCTTCTGCTCAGGGTTGGCCGGGTCCAGATCAAGGAAAGCTTTTTTGATCTTCGCCGCCAGTGCCGGGTCGAGCGTGCCGCGCACGGTCCAGTTGTAATCGAAGTAGGGCGGGGTGGTGGCGAAGACTTTCACTTTTGTGGTGTCGACCTTGCCGGCATCCACCAGTTTCTGCCAGACACTGGCGTTCAACACACCCGCGTCGACCTTGCCGGCCTGCACCCAGGCGACGGTGGCGTCGTGGGCGCCGGAGTAGGCGACGCGGCTGAAATACGCTTCCGGCTTGATGCCGTCATTTTTCAGCATGAAGTAACGCGGCATCAGGCTGCCGGACGTGGACGACACCGAGCCGAAAGCGAAGGTCTTGCCTTTCAGGTCGGCCAGGCTCTTGACGTTCGGGTCGGCCGTGATGAATTTGCTGGTGAATTGGGCGTCCTGTTCGCGCTGTACCAGTGGAATCACTGGGGTGGTAGCGTCGGTCTTCAAGCGCGCCTGAACAAAGGTGAAACCGCCCAGCCAGGCCATGTCGAGACGATCGGTCGCCAGTGCTTCCACCACGGCCGGGTAATCGGCTACCGGCACGAACTGCACCTTCATGCCCAGTTGTTTTTCCAGATAAGCGCCCAGTGGCTCGAATTTGCGCAGCAACTCGGTCGGGGCTTCATCAGGAATGGCGCTGACCTTCAGCACCTCGGCGGCGTGCGCCACCAGGGCGGAAAAGGACAGGGCCAGACCGGCCGTCAGTGCCAGGGTTCGCTTGAGCATGGGAATCTCCGTTTCGTAAGCGTCAATGTCGGTGCGCCTGTAACTGGGCGCAAAGTCAGGTTAGACGAAACGGCGAGGTTATACGCATTCGACGATCCAAAGGCCAGTGTTGACAGGCGCCGCTTATAAATGAGCGCGGCGCGAGCAGCTTGTTCCCGGGCTTTAAGGTCAGTTGGACTCAGGCAATCTGGCAATCACTTTGATCTCGAAATCGAAACCATACAGCCAGGTCACGCCCACTGCGGTCACGGTCGGATGTGGCGCGTCGCCCCAGAATTCTGAAAGAACCACATTCCTGATCGCCTCGTGCTTCGATTGCGGGTCGACGATGAAGACGGTGACATCCACCACGTCGCCGAAGGTACAACCGGACTCATTGAGGATGGCGTTCAAATGGCTGAAGGCCAGGCGCACCCGGGTTTGCAGATCCGGCTCGGGTGAGCCGTCCTCGGTGCTGCCGACTTGTCCCGAGACAAAGAGAAAGCTGTTGGAGCGAATGGCCGCTGAGTAGCGATTGCGCTCGTAAAGCGTTCTGCGTTCAGGAGGAAAAACTACGTCGCGCTGCGTCACGGGGTGTCTGCCTGGCGCGGCAGCGATACCCACGGTACGGCTGCGCGTCGATGTGCCTAGCCCATCTACGCGTCCGATTCTGATGCCCGTATTGCCCGAATTTCACGCGCGCTGCCCGGATATGCAGTTCGACATGGGCGTTAGTGTTGGCATCGTCGATATCATTGATGAAAACGTCGATTGCGTGGTGCAAGGCAGTGAACTGCTGGATCAGTCGCTGATGGCCCGCAAGGTCGCGGATTTGCCACTGGGCGTGTTTGCCGCGCCTGCTTATCAGGCCCGCGCCGGCACATCGCGTCGGGACGGCGCGGAATGGGAGTCCTCTGGCTGCCCACGTACATGTCCGACGCCCATGTAGCACGAGGGTGAGTGAGTGCCGCTGTTCGAAGATTGGCAACTTGAGCCGATGCCTCTGTATGTAGCGTATCCGCCCAGCCGGCATGTAACCCTGAAGTTGCGAGTGTTTATCGATTGAGTGGTGGCGTTGATGACGTAGTGAGTGACTGGTTTGCTTTTTGCTTGTACGACTGCGATGCCGTCAAATAACTTACACAAATGGCGACTTGAAAGCCTGCAGTCGTGATGTGCATGGTTTTCGCCTCCAGGAGCTGCACCCATAATGAACATGTACATCGATATCGTCGGCGCCTGTAATTTAAGCTGCCCTTCCTGTCCGATGGGTAACTCGGAAAACCTCAATTTCAAGAAATCCATGCAACTCGACATGTTCAGGCAGATCGTCGAGAAAGCCAAACGTGAAGGTGTTCGCTCAATCTTTCTCTACAACTGGACCGAGCCGCTGGTTCATCCAAAGATTGGCGAGTTTATCGAAATCGTTAACGCGGCGGGCTTGAACAGCGGTGTCAGCACTAACTTGAATCTGGCCAAGAACATGGAAAAAGCCTTGATGGCCGAGCCAGGGTTCTTCCGTATATCGCTCTCGGGTTTCTACCTGGAAACTTATGAGAAGGGTCATGTGGGTGGTGATATTGAAGTTGTAAAACAAAACATGATTGCCTTGCATGACATTAAACAGCGATATGGTTTAGCCACCCAGGTCGACGTTTACTATCATCGCTACCTGGACAACATGGAAGAAGAAGCGCTGATGCGCGAGTTCAGTGAGCGCTTGGGTTTCAAATTCACTACTGGCTATTCCGTGATGATGCCGCTGGAGAAGACCCTGGCGATTGTCGAGGGCGATTCCTCTGTCACCGAGACCGATCTCGAGACCCTGAAAAGGCTCGCGTTGCCGCCTTATGCTGATCTTGTGAATGTCATCCAAAACTATCCCCCGCAGATCTGTGTCCTGAAGGACGATTGGCTGGTAATTGACTGCAATGGCAATACGGTACTGTGTTGTTCGATTTTCAATCAGACCGAATATCAAGTGGGTAAGTACCTTGACATGCCCCTTGATGAACTGACTCGACGCAAATCCACGCAGAAAAACTGCGCCGACATGTGTGATCGATGCGCCAGCAAGGGCATGCATATCTACTCGATGAATAACAATCGGGGTGTGTTGGAGAGCCATGCGGTTAATCGCATCATCGATTTTCAACGACGCAGTATTCTCGAACTGCCGATTGATAGCGAACAACTTGGCCGGGCCGGCGAAGTCAGTGCCGAAAACTTCGATGAAGCCCAATACTTTCAATTGAATGAAGACGTCAGGCAAGCCGTTCAAAGCGGCGCTTTCTCCAGCGGCTACCAGCACTATTTGCTGTTTGGCCGTTTGGAGGGAAGACTCGGTGCCGGTGTCTTTACAGTGGTTTAAACAACGATCAGGCGGACAGCAGATGATCCGATAGCCAAACGATAAAGCGTTGGGCCATCGGACCGTTCTCACTGTCGCGATGGGTCGGTAACGCCCAGTTCGGGCCGCGAATCGAGTCTTCGACCAGCCATCAACCGTAGGCGTGATTGACTCTTTGTTCCATCAGGCTAACTATCGGCGGATAACAACATGACCGAAGGACCCTGCCTTGATCGAACGACGCCAATTCAGCGGAGGTATGAAGGGGAAAAACCTCCGCTATTTGAATGAACAATCAGCTGACACCCGCGTGACCCGCACTGGTTTTCTGCTGCTCGAACACTTTTCACTGCCGGCCTTCACCCAGGCGCTGGATACCATCATCACCGCCAATCTGTTGCGCGCAGAGTTGTTTGCTTCCCGCACGTTCGGGTTAGGCGAAGGTGAGGTGAACAGTGATCTGGGTTTGGTCATTCGCCCGGATGTGCGGATTGATCTGGCGGCCCTTCAAGAGCTTGATCTACTGGTGGTGTGCGGTGGTTATCGAACCGAGCTTAAGGCGACGGATGAATTGATCAGCCTGTTGCGCGCGGCGGCGGAGCGGGGCGTCAGTCTCGCAGGGTTGTGGAATGGCGCTTGGTTTCTCGGGCGCGCCGGATTACTCGATGGCTATCGCTGCGCGATTCACCCGGAGCATCGTCCGGCGCTCACCGAGATTGCCAAGGCCACGCAAGTCAGCAGCGAACCCTATGTAATTGATCGTGACCGGCTCACCGCGTCGAGTCCGTCCGGAGCTTTCCACATGGCGCTGGATTGGATCAAGGGCTTGCACGGCAAAGCGTTGGTCGAAGGCATCGAGGATATTCTGGCGTTCGAAGAGTCGCGGTACCGGCGGATCAAACCGGATGAAAACATCTGCGTGAGTGCGCCGTTGCGTGAAGTGGTGAAGTTGATGGACGCCAACCTTGAGGAGCCGCTGGAGTTGGAACAACTGGCGGTGTATGCCGGGCGATCTCGGCGCCAGTTGGAGCGCTTGTTCAAGGAGCAACTCGGTACCACGCCGCAACGTTACTACCTGGAACTGCGCATCACCGAAGCGCGGCGTTTGCTACAACACACCGAGCTTTCCCAGGTGGAAGTGCTGGTGGCCTGCGGCTTCGTTTCCCCAAGCCATTTCAGTAAATGCTACAGCTCATACTTCGGCTATCGCCCCTCAAGAGAAAAACGCCTCGTTAAATAACCCGAGGGAACTGATACTTGCCGGTCAAGCGCTTGGTGTAGTTCTCAGGCGCCGGGTGCGGTGCGGCGTTAGCATCGCCCTTCAACGTTACCGTCGGCACACTGATCGACGGTGCGGTGGCCAGTTTCTGCTCCAGCGCTGCGTATTTTACTTCGCCCTGCCAGCGCCGCTGGTTGCCTATTGCGCAGGGTGTCTTTGGAGAGGAACTGCGTATCGCCATAAGCTCGCGCCTAGGGCATCAACACTCGATAACCCTTGGTCGCCAGCAACGGCGTGCCATCTTCATGGTGGCGTCTCCTGTACAAGCTCCTGGCCAAGGGTTCCTTATAAATCCTTCAAACCTTGAGTGCATTTGAGCGCAGGGACGTATCAGGCCTGTGTCGAAGCAGGTCATTGTTGAAAGGCGCTGTATCGCGGCGAGGGGTCATACAGAGTGTGATACACAGCGAAAAACCCACTGATCACTGGCCCGAAGCCGGGCAAAATAATAAGTCGCTGTTTTAAAACAAAAAATAATTCATTTCGTACTTCACAAACGAAAAGAATGTTGGTAAATTGCGCCCCGTTCTCGCAGTGATCCTCACGGAGCCGCTGACAAGAGCTGTAGGGGCGTCGCCAAGCGGTAAGGCAGCAGGTTTTGATCCTGCCATGCGTTGGTTCGAATCCAGCCGCCCCTGCCATATATCGAAAAACGCCAACTTCGCAAGAAGTTGGCGTTTTTTTATGCCTGCGATTTGTGCCACGACGGAGCAGGGCTGGCGCGCACGATGCCGGAGCACCGTGCGCGCCCCTCACTCAGTGCGGTGCGCGCGGGATGGTTTTCATCAGGTCTTCGGGGCTGATGTGGCCGACCACACTGCCCGGTTGCGGCAGGTTGAGGATGTGGCCCTTCATCTTGCCGATGATGTGCATCTCGCACGGTTTGCAATCGAACTTCAGCGTCAGCACTTCATCGCCGTGGATCAACTGCATCGGCGCGACTTTGGTGCGTACGCCGGTCACGCCTTTGGCCTGTTTCGGGCACAGGTTGAAGGAGAAGCGCAGGCAGTGCTTGGTGATCATCACCGGCACCTCGCCAGGCTCTTCATGCGCTTCATACGCGGCGTCGATCAGCTTCACGCCGTGACGATGGTAGAAGTCGCGAGCCTTCTGGTTGTACACGTTGGCCAGGAACGTCAGGTGCGAGTCCGGGTACACCGGCGGCGGGGTGGTTTCAGCTTTGCGGCTGCCGCGTGGGTGAGCGGCGACACGGGCGGCAGTCAGGGCTTCGATCACTTCACGGCGCAGGGATTTGAGCTGTGAGTTGGGGATGAAGAACGCTTGTGGCGCATCGAGTTTGATGTCGGTGGCGTGGTACTGCGTGGTGCCGAGTTGGCCGAGCAGATCGCGCAGTTGCTCCAGCGCCTGCTCGGGCTTGTTGGCAACGCCGAACGGGCCGTCAAGCGTGACGCTGGCGCTGATGCCTTCTTCGCTGGTGGCGGTGAGGTCAAGCTGTTCTTCACGCAAGCGGGCGAGCCAGCTCAACGCCACGCGACGTTCGGAAGAAGTCTTTTGCAGCGCCTGTTGCCAGTTGTGATCGAGGTTGCGATTCAACGGATGGCTCGGGCGCAGCTTGTACAGGCCTTCCGGCATCTCGTTAGGCTCTACGCGATAGCGGTAGCGCTTCTCGCCGTCTTCTTCGAACTCGCCTTTTGGCTCAGCGATGTTGGCGCGGAAACCGACCACTTCCCGTTTGACCAGCACGTTCAAGCCATCACCGTTGGACAGCGGCTCGTGGGTCACGACCTGCATATCACGCTTGCCGACTTTCTCGACCGTGCCCACCGGCAGACCGGTGAACGTCGGCGAGTCAAACGCGCCAATGTCGATCTTGCGATCGGTCACGAAGTAATCGGTGCTGCCGCGATGGAAAGTCTTTTCCGGATCGGGCAGGAAAAAGTGCGCGGTGCGGCCGCTGGAGGCACGGGCCAGGTCCGGGCGATCTTCGAGCACGTCGTCGAGGCGCTGGCGGTAATAGGCGGTGATGTTCTTCACGTAGCCCATGTCTTTGTAGCGACCTTCGATCTTGAACGAACGCACGCCGGCTTCAACCAGGGCCCGGATGTTGGCGCTCTGGTTGTTGTCCTTCATCGACAGCAGGTGTTTTTCGTAGGCAATCACGCCACCCTTTTCATCTTTTAGGGTGTAAGGCAATCGGCAGGCCTGGGAGCAGTCGCCACGGTTGGCGCTGCGGCCGGTCTGCGCGTGGGAAATGTTGCACTGGCCGGAGAATGCCACGCACAGCGCGCCATGAATGAAGAACTCGATCGCAGCGTCGGTTTCGTCGGCGATTGCGCGGATTTCTTGCAGGTTCAGTTCGCGGGCCAGTACCAGTTGCGAGAAACCGGCCTGATCGAGGAACTTCGCCCGCTCCAGGGTGCGGATATCGGTCTGGGTCGAGGCGTGCAGTTCGATCGGCGGAATGTCCAGCTCCATCACGCCCAGATCCTGGACGATCAGCGCATCGACGCCGGCGTCGTATAGCTGATGGATCAGCTTGCGTGCTGGTTCCAGTTCGTTGTCGTGCAGGATCGTATTGATGGTGGTGAAGATGCGCGCATGATACTTGCGGGCGAATTCCACCAGTTCGGCGATTTCGCTGACTTCGTTGCAGGCGTTGTGGCGGGCACCGAAGCTCGGGCCGCCGATGTACACGGCGTCGGCGCCGTGCAGGATCGCCTCACGGGCGATGGCCACATCGCGGGCAGGGCTGAGCAATTCCAGGTGGTGCTTGGGCAAGGACATAGTTTTTTTAGTCAGGCTGTCACGGTTAGTCGCGCATTGTACCTGCGAAATGGCCGACCGGCACCCGTATGCCGATTCAGGTGTATTGAGTCCGCTGGCACAGTTCTGAAAATTCCATAACTGTGGTTTCTATCAGTTGTTTAATCGCCAATATTCAAACACATTCATCGCCCGATAGTCCGGTGTGCGCAGCTGTCTAAATTCCGGTTTGTTAGTTTGGGAATCAAGGGTGCCTGGTCATGAAAAAAACTGAATATTATGCAACGAATGATCTTGATGAAGAAACGCTAAAGGCTGGTACGGCTTGTGCCGTGAGAAATAATGTTTTCGACGTTAAATTCTCAACACCATTTCCGATGGTCGAGGAGGTTTTTCGGCGGCTCAGTTTATATATGAATCATTAAGCGAGGGCACTATCAGCATCATCGGTCGTAGCGCGCCATTGGATGAGTTTGTACAGCTTTCGATTGTGCTTGCGCGATCTATGGAAGATGGCACGTACGAATTCGTTCACTTTGGCGAAGGGGTTTCGGGAGTCTTTGTATCCCATGCCGGCATAATTACCCTTCTCAAAGGCGCAGTTTCTTTCAAGAGAGATAAAGTATCTAAAACAATTGAGGTGGTTTTTGAAACGGACTTCGAATATGACGAAGAGCATTATCATATTTCAAGTGAAAGCGTCTTTCTCAAAGCAACAGGTCCACTTTGAACTCAACGTGCTGCTTTACCCTTGAGGGCGGCGATACATTCAGCGTCGATGTCGCCTGCCCGCAAGCCTTAATGCGCAAACTGCTCATTAAGGAATTTGTGGTGTGATGTCAGGCCTTGGCGGCCATTGCGGTCACTTCCACACGCATGCCTTCTACGGCCAGCGAGGCAACGCCTACGGCTGCACGAACCGGCCACGGCTTGGCGAAGAAGCGCTTGTAAACCTCGTTGAACGCGGCGCGATCAGCCATATCGGTGAGGTAGATGGTCAGGTGCATGACCCGATCCATCGAACTACCGGCACGTTCCAGGGCAACTTTCAGCGCTTGCAGTGTGCATTCGCTTTGTTCGGTAATGCCACCCAGTTCCAGGTTGCCATCGGCGCGGGTCGGAATCTGGGTGGAGACCATGATCCCGCCGAACGTCGCGACGTCGGAGGAAATGGAGTCGGCGTCCGGATCGGGGGTGAAGGTGATGTTTTGGTTGGCCATGGGAGTCCTTGTCTGAGCGAGTGAATATCGCGGCAGTTTACAGATTCCCTACGGACATGGCCCCTTCAGAGAAAACGTACTGGCAATCCGGATCACACAGGCAGCGTCGCCGCCTCTGCCGCGAGGGCTGACAGGACACTGGGTCGTGTAGCGACGCGGCGACTATAACTGGCGAGGGCCGGCCAGTTTTCTATGTCGATATTGAAGGTTGGTAGCCATGTGAGCACGGTGAACAGATAAGCATCGGCAACTGTGAACGTACCCATCAGATAGTCCTGATCCGAGAGGCTGCCGCTCAGGTAATCCAGACGTTTGAAGAGCTTTTGCCTGAAAACGGTTTTGATCGCTTCCGGGAACTCAGCACTGAACAGCGGGGCGCTGCCACCATGGATTTCGGCGCTGATGAAGTTCAGATGTTCCTGCAACCTCGAGCGCTCCCAGGTGCCGTTGGCCGCTGCCATTGCGTGGCCCGGCGCCTGATCCGCCAGATATTGAAGAATCGCCGGCCCCTCCGTCAGGACCTCGCCGTTATCCAGTTCCAGCGCTGCAACGTACCCCTTGGGGTTGATCTTGCGAAAGTCGCGCCCGTCGGCGGTGCATTTGCTCTGGTTATTGACGCGAATCAGTTCGAACGGCAAGCCCAATTCCAGCAGGACAATGTGCGGGGAGAGGGAGCAGGTCATGGGCGCGAAATACAGTTTCATGGCACTTCCTGGCTGAAAGAAGGTGTCAGGATCACTCGTCGTCTCAGGCTTCGCAAAGGTCATTTCGAGTGTTAGCGTATGACAAAATCTCATGGCCATTGAACTTCACATGTTTGCCAGACTTCCTTCTCTCAACGGCTTGAAAGCCTTCGAATCCGCCGCTAGGCACATGAGTTTCACTAGGGCAGCCGAAGAGCTTAACGTCACGCAAACCGCCATCAGTCATCAGATTCGCCGGCTCGAAGAGGCGTTGGACGTGCCTCTGTTTCTGCGCCTCAAGGACGGTTTGGCACTTACTGAGCATGGTCAGGCCTATTTGCCCGGTATCCGTTCGGCATTCCAAGGGCTGCGCTATTCGACCGAACAATTACTGGCGTCGCGCAACAACAGTGTGTTGACCCTCAGTACCTTGGTATCGGTGGCGTCGAAATGGTTATTGCCACGTCTGCCGTCGTTTCAGCAGGCGTATCCCCATATTGATGTTCGGGTCAGCGCCTCCACCGATCTGGTGGATTTTCGCAAGGGCGGCATTGACGCAGCGATTCGTTATGGTCGGGGCGACTGGAAGGGTTTGCGCGCCGACTTCTTGATGTCTGATGAAATATTCCCGGTATGCAGTCCCGCATTGCCTGGCGGGGCGAAGGCCTTGAGCACACCAGCCGATCTTGCGAACCACACGATGCTGCAAGTCAGTGGCATGACCGCCGGAGACTGGAACACCTGGCTCAGTGCCGCCGGTCAGCCAGCGCAACTGGCCGAAGGGCCAAGGTTGACGTTTGATCTGGCGATGATGGCGGTGCAGGCCGCTGTGGACGGGCAAGGCGTATGCATGGGGCGTTCGACCTATGTCGCCGATGATCTGCGAGCAGGGCGACTGGTGGCGCCATTTGCTCTGCGCTTGAAAGATGATTTGGGGTTCTATCTGGTGGCGCCTCATGAAACGGCTGATTCGCAAAAAATAGTGGCCCTCAGGACATGGTTACTGGCGTCGCTGGACAATAACGTGAGCGGTTCAATGGAGCGTGACCACCCTGCGACTTTCTCCAATCCTGATTCTGTCGAGGGCCCTGTTTAACGCATCAAGCGCGTCGAGAAGGGCTTTGGCCTCCGCTTCTCGACTATCCCCCCAGAGGCGTTCGGCCATTTTGTTCAACGCCTGGATGGCGCGTTCGATGTCTGCGGCTGTTGCGGTCTCTTGAACGACCGGCTGTTTCTTCGGCATTGCGACATCCTCGGCAAGTGCGTGCTATGGAAACGAGATAAAAGGGGTTCGATTGCTAAAGGGTATAACGTGTCGAGCACGAAGGCGTACGCTGATCACGTCATTGCTGCGCCAGGTGTTATGGGTGATGGCACCACAATCAATCCAGTAAGGCGCGAGTGCCTTGGCTGGCTCCTGCTCAAAGGGGTCGACATGCTGTCAAACCTTGAACTGCGCCACATCATCGAATCGGCTTTTTTGCCGCTCTCGTGCACATGTCAGATTGAGCCACAGGGTTATCTTCAGGCGCAGATCCATGACCCTCTATCGGGGCGGATAGAGTTGATGGTCACAGGCATTTCCATCACGTGTCTGAAAGGAAACCAGGCAATAACTGCACTCGTCGATGAAATTCGCGCAGAGCTCAGCCTTGCTCATGAAATGAGAGCGTGGCCGCGTGAAAGGGCGGCGTCTTCATCTCAGGCGTAAAACGGATAGTCGATGTAGCCGCGCTGATCACCACCAAAAAAGCTGCTCGGGTCCGGGGTGTTGAGCGGTAAGCCCTCGTGAATCCGTCGCGGCAGGTCAGGGTTGGCCAGAAAAGGTCTACCGAACGCGATGATGTCGGCGCGACCTGAGATCAGTGCTCGCTCGGCGGACTCGGCGTCATACCCGCCGGCCAGAATCAGAACGCCTTTCCAGGCTTGGCGAAGCTGGGCGATGATCGCGTCCCAGCGCGGGTCGAAGTTTTCGTCCTTGACCGTCCCGACCATCGCAGGCACCACCAGATGCAGGTAGGCCAGATTCCATTGGTTGAGCATCTCGACGAGATGACCGAACGTAGTCTCGGGTGTGTCATCGCCCATGCCCATGAATCGTCCCATCGGCGTCAGCCGCACACCGACCCGTTCAGCACCTACTTCTTCAGCGACCGCCGCTACCACCTCCAGCAGAAAGCGTGCGCGATTCTCAACGCTGCCGCCGTAATCGTCTTCGCGCTGGTTACTGTTGTTGTTAAGGAATTGATCGAGCAGATAACCATTTCCGGCATGGATTTCCACGCCGTCCATGCCGGCATCCAGCGCGTTGCGCGCCGCCCCAGATACCGTTACCCTTTTCATCTACGATAAAAGTCTTGCCGGGCACGGGTAAGGCGCTGGGCGCGACCGGCAGATCGGCGTCGGGTTGGAAGCTTGGGTGCGAAACCCGCCCGACGTGCCCAGGCAGTGCCAGCAGTTGCATCAACGCGTTGTATTTGCCCAATCATCGTGGATCGAGCCGCATCAATGTGTTTATCGACTTTCTCGTGGAAATCCTCAATCCTGACGCCCCGTCCATAACCAACGCTTGACCGGCTCTATGCGCGAGTGATTATTTTGTCTGGAGCTATTTTATTTGAGCGGGACGAGGTGGTGTTGGAGTGCAGGGCTGCGGAATTGACTGAATAGGTGCTCAAACGGTTCAGAAAGACCGGCTTGACAGTTGCGAATCCCAGAAACGGCAAAACCCTGAATAATCAGGGCTTTGTCGTATAAAGATGGCGGAGGCGGTGGGGTTCGAACGCATGGAACTGCTACCGTCGACTGTTTTCAAGTTCGAATATTAATCCTTATCTTTCAGCAGCTTAGAAGATATTTGTTTCTATTTTGCAGGACTGGTTATGCGACTCACGCTCTCTATAATGAGTCACCGGCCATGCCTAGAGCGCTTGTTATGTCAACTTCCCCTGATCAAAAATTTGCTGTCGTTTTACGCCGTGCTTCAAACTGCGATCTAGAAGATCTGATAGCCATTCGGATTGAGGCCATGCGCGAAAGCCTGGAGCGGCTTGGGCGGTTTGATCCTGATCGCGCGCGCGAACGGTTTCATAGTGGTTTCGACGCTAGCAGCACGCGCCGCATAGAAGTATCAGGTGATATGGTCGGTTTTGTTGTTCTCAAAGACCATCAAAGCGAGCTTCTGCTTGACCACTTGTATGTGATACCTAGCGCCCAAGGAGCAGGGATAGGCACCGAAGTTCTCACTCAGATTTTCAGAGAGGCGGATGAGATCGGACGCCCTATTAAGGTTGGCGCTCTCAAAGAAAGCGCTTCAAATCGCTTTTATATTCGCCATGGTTTCGTATTTGTCGAAAGCGGTGAATTTGATAATTATTATGTCCGCGCCAACAGTAATACCGTTAGTTTGGGTAACTAGGCGAATCTTGATACGGTGACCAGTCAGAGGTTGTACAGCCAGATGGGCATCAACCTGTGCGGCAACAGGTCGGAAATATCACTCGCCCGCTGCGTCGGCAGACGCGTGAGAACGTCTTTCAGATATCGACCTGAGTCATGCATCGTGACTTCGGTGTACGCTTACGCATCGGGCATGTGAAATTGAAGAGCTGCTGCCGCATAAATGGCAACTCGGTTACGTTCCAGTTATCGCCTTCATATCGCTCGTAATCCCATTGGTGACCCGTCTGGCGGAACAAGGATTAGACCGGGTCGGCCTAGTGAAGCTAACTTGAGCGGCGTCCAGTCAGCGCCGGGGCGACGCGATCACGCATGTTCCGCTGCCAACATTGACCTGAACTGAGAAATGATCTTTGAAGATAGCCCGGCCCCTTCGAACACCGCGCAGGTGAAGCTAATGGGGGCAGGGCCTGGAGCAGTTATGATGCGGTCTGCAACCACAGCGACCGGACTGTTTCGATAAAGCGTACGCCCTTCATAACCTACGGCATTCTGTTGTAAGAAGTCAGCGCTGTTCGAGGTATGAGGAACCGTGTCGATAAGCCCGGCCCTGGCAAGTGCCAGCGTTCCCCCACAGATACCTGCAATTGTCGCCCCACTTGAGCGACTGGCATGAAGAAAGTCTCGAATATCCGGTGCTTCTGCATGCTCCCAGATCGTTCCTCCAATGATGACAACAACGTCCGGTTTCCAGTCCAGACATTGCTGCAAACTGCTATCAACCGTTACAGCCAATCCGCCCTGCGAGCAGAACTGCCCCGTAGCAGGAGCGAAAAACCTGACGTCGATCCCGTAAAACGGTGACGCAGTTCCAGCAATGAAAGCATATTCCCAGTCCGCAAAACCGGGTGTCAGTATCAAACCCACACGTGCCATCAGTCAGAATCCTCCATGAATGCCAATAACGAATGGCGACAATAAACAGACATCAAGGCTGCTTCGGGTCGGTTGCTGCGCCTTATGATAGGCAGCAATCGGCCAAAAACGGCCTGTCGATAACGCTTGATCAGAACGCCGTCTTCACAACCCTACGCTTCTAGACGGCGAGCAAGTGTACCGCCTTCAGTTTGTCATTGATGCTGCGTTTCACGTACAAACTCGATGAGCGCCTGTAGCGCCGGCGGTACGTGATGCCGGTTGGAATAATGGATAAAAAACCTGCTTGGCAGGGCTTTCCAGTCTTCAAGAATTTCCACCAACTGCCCCTGCGCTATGTACTCCCTTGCCATCTCCTCATACACGTACGCGATCCCGGTACCGTCCTTCGCGGCCTGGATCATCATGGTGTCATCTCCCAGTATCAACGGCCCTGTCACGGTCAGGCGCATGGGCAGGCCTTCGGCAAGACATTCCCATTTGTACAGTTTGCCGCTGGGAAAGCGTCTGCCAATGCAAGCGTGTTCAAGCAGCCTCTGTGGCGTTTCCGGTGTCCCGCACCCCACGAGATAACCGGAGGCAGCAACTGTGACAAATCACCTAGGGAGAGCCCTCCGGGACAGCGACCATTTCACCAGTGAGGATTTCGCCGAAGTGCACGCCGGCATCGAACCCTTTGTCGATGATGTCGCTCAACCCATCGTCAGTCACCAGCTCCACATTGATGCGTGGGTATTGCCTCCCTTCAACCGCCGTATTCAGCCTTGATGCGCGATATCGATGATCAAAACCTGCCTTATTGTGCAACGGCGCAGGTTGGAGTGATTGCCTACTCGACTTTACAATCTGGCCTACCGACCGCAAGCCTGACCCGTGAGCGGATTGCACAGTTGTCCGACGACGACTGGCGAAAATCGCGTAGCGCCGACTTCCAGGAACCTCGCCTCAGCAATAACCTCGCTTTGGTAGAAGTCATGGCAAAGATTGGGGCCAGACATGAGGTCAGTGCGGCGGCCGTAGCCATCGCTTGGGTACTACGTGATCCGGCAGTCACCGGCGGTATCGTAGGCGTACGTCGGCCCGACCTAGTCCATGAATGGATTGAACGATGCCACCAGCATTCGTCTTAGCCACGCTGAAATAGAAGAAATGAGCCCCTATTTACCTGAAGGTAGAGGGACAAATGTACCCAGCAGCGCGGCCTGAGCAACCAATGTCAATCAATTGATACGTTGCTGACATAACCTCTATTGCGGGAGGTAAGGGATGACCGCGAGCGATAGGGATCGCGGCCGACAAAGCAGACACCGCCGGCCCCTTCTGCTTGGCAGCGTGTGATCTCAGGAGTCAGCTGATGGCTCCTGGAGATCCTGCCGGTTACCTGGCAGCAACAAACAGTCGAGCCACGAAGATAGCCAGTGGACGAGCCCCATGAAAGACAGGACACCGTTTCCCCCTTACGATAAGGGATAGGCAAACGGTTATGTTTATGACTAATAGCAACGACAAGAGTGGGGAGCTTTTGGGTCAGGAGCGGCGGCGCCGC
>NZ_CAXAOQ010000028.1:0-94398 GCF_963970575.1 Pseudomonas sp. EA_65y_Pfl2_P74 | reverse complement strand
GAAGCAGCATCTTAAGTAATGCGGCTCTGCGTTCAGGTGAATAGTACGGCACGACCAGTCTCTTTCCGCCCCCGATATGCTTTTTTTGGAAAAACCGGAGAGGCGACAACTATCCTGACACCGGGGGCTTTTGGTGGTCTTCTACAGGTAGCTCACAGGAGCTTTTGTGCACAATATCAACTCAAGCGGAGAGTACCTGGAGCGGCTTGTAGCCGAGATATTTCGGGCGCTGGGTTACGAGGATGTTCGCAACAACCCTCAAGGCATGAATGCCTTGGAAAGGCATTATGAGATCGACGTTTCCTTTATAAGGGACGGTGAGGTTGGCGTAGCTGAAGTTAAGCACTACAGATATTTATCTCCTCCCACCCCCAGTCTATTTCTGAAGGCTCTCAGACAGGCAGATAGTGTAAGAGAGCTGGTAGGAGCCCGCGTTGCTATCCTTGCTTTTTCGTGCCCATTAACACCCAGCTTGGCGGAGGCTGCGAAGGCATTCCCTCTGGTCGAAATTTGGGATGCTGCGGAACTATTCAGACGCGCGGCTGGATTTCCAGGACTTACACGGAAGCTGGAGCACTTCTTCGAAGCAACGACATCTCCCTACACCAAGCCAGCCTTGGCGCTAGAAACCGGTCTTTCCGAAACTAAAGAGATGCCCCAAAAGACTGGGCGCCGATTGGCCGATACACTTCTGGGTATTATACCTGGACGAAAGATGGCGGCTGCTTTCGAGGACGCGTGTATCGCCGCTTTGAAGTATCTGTTTGAAACCGACCTTCATGGATGGCATGAGCAGTCGAATACCGATGATGAGCTTCACCGCAGGGATCTCATATGTCGAATACTTCCTAACGCTGAAATCTGGAAACTCATGCTCGATGATTTGGGCAGCCGGTACGTGATTTTTGAGTTCAAAAATTATACCGACCCAATCACTCAGAAGGAGGTGGTTACGACTGAGCGATATCTGTATCCCTCAGCCCTTAGAAAGCTTGCAATTATGATATCGCCCAAAGGGTGTGCCCCTTCAGCAGACAAGGTTATCCGAGGTGCCATGCGAGAAGGAGGAAAGCTGATTGTTTCACTCACCGTGCCCCAAATAGAGAAATTGCTCATCGCGAAGGATGATGGCGGAGACCCGAATACTTATTTATTCGAACGGGTCGACGAGTTTCTGATGGGGTTGGGCAGGTAGAAATTTTTTCAGCGCCGTGGTTGCCTATGAGGCGTCTGAGACTGTGGGGGAGCGCGCAGGCCAACAAGGCCGAAGGCGCGAGGATGGAAGCCCGACGGGCCATGACACTGGCGTTAGCCAGGGCATGGTCTACGACAGCAGTCCCCGTCAGGGGCGCGCCATGGATGCGTTGAGTCAGATTTCCTTCAAAAGCCTCTCAAGTGTTTGATGCTCCCAGACGGAGAGCAGGGCAACAGGATCAGTCCCATATCGATCACCTGCGTCAAACGACCAGCGCCGCTCATCTGGGCTCACGCAGTTTTCGCAGTAAGCGAGCTCATCGCAGTCTTTGCAAATCGAGACCCTCCAACCATCTACATTGATCTGGAAGTGGCCGGCATAAATCTCGTCCCACGACTCATGACCCACCTTGCTCATGACGCTTCGACCGAAAATCGCCTCCCTCAGTACCTGGGATACCTCTCTTGCGGAGAGCTCAGCCGCAGTGTTTTCGCTAACGCTACCTACCTGGGATGAACGAGCTGCCGCTCTGGCCTCTTTCAGCCTTCGCTCAGCGTACATAGCCGGGTCATCAGCTGGCAGCGGGTAGCCGGCAGCGGATAGAGCTTCGGCGCGCTCTTCAATGAGTAGGCGCTCGGGATCGCGAACATTTTGGTAGGCTCTGCCTAGTACACGTCCAGTATCCATTCACGGCTCCCCAGAAGGCTGATGACTAAGAGCGACTAAATTACTTTTAGAACGATAACAGAACGCTTTGAATAACGATGCTGAGCTGCAAATCCTCAGGGCAGCATGCGTTACGATCTGCGTTTCACAGAGGCGCAAACACTAAGCTAGCGAAGCGCGCAGGCGTGAAAGATGCCAGCCCGCAGGGGCGAGACACGCATTGGCGGGGTTCGATTAACTGCAGCCTGACGCCGTAGGCGGCACGCCATCAGCGCCAACTCGCTCAAGCAAGAGGTAACCCCAATGCCCCGCGATGAACTCCGCGAACTGGAAGCCAAGAGGCGAAAGGCTTTATGGATGCTTGCGAACATAACTCCAGGCGATTCGAAGGCGTTCGATGCCTTATCCATCCTTGATGACCTTGAACTTCAAGAGCGAAAAGACTCCCCTCATACTGACAAGGTACTTGAGCTCAACAGGGTTCAGGATTGTGTCACGGTGCAGCATTACCACTCCGGAATCGACATCATTTTGGAGCAGACTATTCCGCAACCCTGGAGGGAGCGGTTCCATCAGGCAAGCATTGGGTCGACCAGGTTGGTTGATGGGCCATATGCCTCAGACTGGGATAAATTCCTGGATGGCTGGGACGCAGAGATGCGGCATCTAGAGCAGCATAGGCTTGCCAGATGCAAACTCGGAACAGACTGAACAGATGAAGGGAATGGGACACGAGGACGACACGGTGTACTGCGATATCCAGATGCCGCTGAGAGCTGCTTGAGTTAGTAAACACACTGAGAGAGTCCAAAGCCCACCCACGACATGGCCTTCGACCGTATGCAGTACGAGCTCGACATCATCTAGAGCCCACTGACTGGGTGCCCTTTGTGCAGCTTCCCAAGTGTCTTACATCCCCTCTACTACCGGACTCCTAGTACAATAAGCGTGTGATGCCTGCACCGCTCCGAGCTTCTTCTCAAAATGCGATGTCAGGTGCGACCCTATAATAATTTTGTAAAGGATTACGACTTGCATATTAAAAGCTTTGGGCTGCTTGGTCTTCGTCGGCTTTACCTAAACGAATCGATGACTACGAACTCTCCACAGTCAAGTAATTTCAAGCTATTCAAAGCTTCGAAAATTAATATTTTTGTCGGCCCCAATGGCGGTGGTAAGTCAACCGTGTTGGATATGGTACGTGCGCTTCAGGATTTTGAAATCATAAAAACAGTCGCTCGTGAAAATATGCGTTCAACGACCGCAGCGATATCCGTCATCCATTTCGATAACGGAACTTGGGTAAAGTCAAAATTCAACAAACTAAGCATACAACAGTTTGGTGCGGAGATTTCTGTAAACACACCATCGTCTAAGTATTTTTTTTCAGGTAGCATTTTAAATAATTCATCAAAGCCACCACCCAAACTGATCCAGGTGTTGAATAAAGTTAAAGCAGACATTAGCTTTCGCAACTCGAACGATGAGAGCGGGGTTAATATACAAAGAGTCATAGATGCGCTAAACAAAGATGCTAAAAATCTAGTAGGCCTTGCACCGCACCCTTTACAACACGGCCAAGTCATTTATGGCAGCCCACCATCTTCGGCAACCGCTTTTAAATTCAATCAACCTATCAGCCATATTAGAAATGGTGTTTTAGGTGTTTACCTGAACGATGATTTAGGCCAAACCAACCACATTCCTATCAATATGATACCATCTGGCTGGCGAGCTTTTGCAGGTTTGGTGGGATGGCTAAATTCTCTTAATGACAATCAAATTTGTGTAATTGAAGAACCTGAAGTGCACCTCCATCCCACGCTTCAAAGGCTAATGGTGGCTAGGGTTTCTGAGATCGCTAAGCACAAAAAATTGCAGTTATTTATCTCTACACACTCTGCTGCCCTTATAGACATATCAAATTGGGATGTACCCGATATAAAACTGTTTGAAGTCAATGGCCACGCGCTGACGGAATTAACATCACCGGCTAAAGCTCTAGGCGGCCTAGGGATCAAGCCTAGTGACGTTTTTCAAGCCAATGGAGTCATATGGGTCGAAGGTGCATCTGATCGGATTTATATATTGCACTGGTTGTTTTTGTGGTGCTTGACGAATTCAAAGAAGATGCCCATAGAAAATCTCGATTTTTCCTTCGTCTTCTACGGCGGATCAACGCTCGGGCATTTCACATCCAGTGGCAGGTCAGGGTTAATCGATATGTTTAGCATTAACAGGAACTCCATTGTTGTTATGGATCGAGATCTAGACTTCAAACGCCTTTCCAGCGGAGCTGATGAGTGCATCAACCAAAACTGCGTAAAGTACGAGGTATGGTCAGAATTTGAAAAGTACAACTCGAACGATGGCTACTGCTGGGTGACTGAAGGCTACACGATAGAGAGCTATCTGCCGAAAAACTTTCGACTTAAATATTACAAGCTTTTAGGTTTAAGACTCAAGAAAATTAGCAGCTATCCCAAAGTAACGATTGCCAACAAGTTCGCAAATGGGTATGGCAACTTTATTTATAGCTATGATAAAAAAACAGACTTGTCAGCCCAAATTGAAAAGCTTTTCAAGACCATTGAGGTATGGAAGCTTTAGTCTATTTCTCAAACATCTAAAGATGGTGTTCGGGAAATCAATATGCAAACTTTAAATACAATCATAGCGGTGTATCTCAAGAATTGATGTCGCAGCGTACGGTCGCCAACCAAGAGTTCATTTCTTGGTATGGCGCCGACGAAGTGCTTAACTTTGTAGGGTTCCATCCGAGGTGAAAGCTTCTGCGTTTTGCCACGGTAAGTAGGTAGTCTGCCGCGACGGCGAATCGCCCCGTACGTGCACCATACGGCAGCGAGAATTAGCACCCTACGTCAAGCCACCAACTTGCTAAACCTAAAGCCAGTATCGCCCTCTCACCGTCTCTCCATGCCTGGCCGACGATTAGGATTGATGCTGACTTGGCTCTGTACGAAAAAAGCTGTCGCAGACCCCGCAGGGAACACGCCAGCGAGACCATAGCGGCGGAGCTTTTTGCAAGTTTGTCGAAGCGCGTGGCAATACGGCGGTTCTCTTCCAGCCAGACGAACTTGCGTTCGATGATGCTGCGCTGGCGGTACTTGGGGCGATCAAACAGTCTCGGTAAACCGGGCTTGGGTATGCGCTTCATGGAGCGCAGTGGGATGACGGGCGGCATGCGATATCGGTCGCAGTATCGGTGCAATGCCTCGGCGTCATAACTCTTGTCGGCCAGCAACCATTTGCAGCGTTTGCAAGGACGGCCACGTTGGCTTGTCGGAATGCTGACATAATCCAGCAAGGGCTGGGGTGTAGCTGATATCACTGGCTTGCCCATCGGAGAGAAGGAAGCGCAACGGCTCTCCGTCGGCGTCGCAGAGCAGGTGAGCTTTGGTAGTCAGGCCACCACGATTGCGGCCTAAAGCGTGATCGGCAGGCTCATCAGCCCCCTTCTCCCACTCCCCAGATGAAGCACGGGTAGCCCGCACAGCTGTCGAGTCAATCATCCAGGTTTGCAAGTCGATCAAACCTTGATCATGAGTTGCGGTGTAATCGCCTTAGCATTTGATCGAGTGTTCCCTGGTTTCGCCAGCCTCGAAACCGATGGTAGACCGTCGGCCAAGGCCCGAAGCACTCGGGCGTACCCCGCCACGCAGCACCCGAACAAAGAACCCTGAGTACGCCATCAAGCATTAGTCGATCACTGGCGCACGACCTACCTCTGACGCGCGTTCCAGTAAACAAGTCAGCGACCACATCCTATGCCTCGTCCGAGAGTGCATAACGCTTTGCCATCGCAGAATTCCTTTCCGTCGATGGCCGTAGACCCTACAAAAACTCAGTCCTTAAGGGGCGGCAATTGGGTTGCGCGGGATTTCATAAAGAGCCTAGGCGTTGATCTTGGTGATGATCGTAGTGGGGCCTGGCTTGGACTGAATGACGTCATCAGCATGCACAAATTCACCCAATTCTGAGATGAGCTCGACAATGTCCTTGTTGAACCGGTTCTTTATAAAATTCAGAAAAAAACCAAGCTCTTCATCAATATTCGGGGGGAGCTGTGCAAGTCGACCGTACATGAACAGGTGAGCCATCCACCAGAGTACAGTCCGGAAATCCTTCACCACGGAGTGCTCCGTTTGCAAAGTAACCAGGACTCGATTTACCTGGCCTACAAGCTTGGTGTTGATATAGGCGCCACTACCTGTCTCATTGACCACCCCAAAGGCAAAGACACAGTAATTGCTCTTCCCCGACCAATAACCCGTCTGAAAGAGCTCTTCGCCCTTGTTGCCCTCGACCTCCCCAAACAAACCAAGTCGTTTCTGATTCCCTAGCTCATCGAAATGCTCCTTGCTTTTCAAAATCATGCACAAGTCGGAGAAATCGATGATTTTCTTCTGATTCGGCTCATCGAGAAGCACCTTCTTCGGAAAAATCTCATCAAACTGGAGCGCCACCTGCCTTCCGAGGTCGGAATCTCTCCCTGAAATGTAGAAGCTGTATTCAGTTGTCCCAAATGGGCAGCTCCATAGCTCCGCCAGCTTATTGATCATAGCTTGGACGATAGGCTCCGCCTCATACCGATTGAGAAAGGTGGCGAAAAAATACTGCATACCCCAATTCCGCATGTTTGCGTCAATCAACTGGAAGAAATTCGGCGGGGCCACAGACCTCAAGTCTTCAAGGCTCCAGTTGACCTTTCCGAGATCGAAGAGCTTCCGTCCAGGCCACTGCAGGGTGTTGTGGTAGCGAAGGCACTCAAGCACAGAGTAGAAGTGTGTCGACCAATAGCTGCGTTGGTTGGTTATGACGCCCAAATTCAGGGGCTGCGCTAAGTCGATACCAGGAACCATCGTGGTAATCCTTCTAATGCTTGAGTGGTTTCCGATCCCCCTAGATTGGGCCTCATCACTGATCTTTCAAGTACAGCAAGGTAACTGAATCCAGTCAGCATAGTCACTGGACAGCAGTTGATGCTGAGCATCAGTCGGTCGTCGTGTCGTGGACGTCTCGTTTACTGATCCTGAGTGATTGAATCTCGATCATTTCCCAGGATGAATCGTTGAGTTCGTATCGCTTGGCCATCAGGGGCTCACGCCGTTGATGGCGGCGTTTTTACCCATTTCGGTGTTTCAAGGCTTTTCGTACAGAACCTAGGTTTTGCGAGTGTATTCTCGCCTTAACAATCTTGCGTGTATGGCTGAGCGCTCAGGGCACCAAACGCATGTATGTGAATCGGTTAAATCACATTAGGCAAAGTGCGCACCCGGGGTTGAAGAATATGCGAACCACCTGAGTCGATCTGCTGGTCATATCAGTGCCGCGATGGCATATTGCCTTTTTTGCACGTTTGGCAGTCGCAGAAGGCGATAAATTAAGACCCACAGGGTCAGCTTCATTCAAGGTATGAAGAACTGTTCGACAACCGATAAGGATCGTCATTGATGAGGTTTCAAATAGAGTCAGTCCAAGCTGATGGGCAGTGGGTGCCTTTGAGCGACAGCCAGGTGAGCAGCTGGACAGACAACACCTTTACTTTGGTTGTTGGTCAAAACGCCGTAGGCAAAAGTCGGCTACTAAGAAAAATCGTAAGCACCTACGTGTTTGCACTGCAGGATAAATACCAGCCAGACTACTCCCCCCCAAGTATATTTAGTTCGTTCGAGCAATTACCAGGATACTCTAATGCTTTAGAAGATTATCACACACATCTATACCATAATCATGATAAAGCACTAGAGACCTCTATCCTACCTAATGCGAATATGTGGCCGCAGACATTGGCACTGGATCAAGCATTAGATCTTCCAAGTTACTATTACGTTCCAGAGAAATTCGGCAACCCTTCAAATAGCTACAGCGACCAAGAAATTCAACTATCCTACGGTTCTGCAGTATGTCCTACTCATGTAATCGCGGTATCAACGGGGCGTCATGATAGATTTCCGAGCTCAAGCCAATCAAAAAAGAAGCCAAGCGGAATCAAATATAGCTATATAGGCTCAGAGCGACCAAATGGGAGTAGCGTGCCCAGCAGCCTAGCTTCACTTATAGACGGACTATTGAAGGGGCAGAGAAATGCTAACAGGCTTTCAAATATATTTGAGTACCTTGGCTTTGCACCTTATCTAGATATAAAAATGGCGCTAGACATAAAGCAACTCCACAAACTTTCAGATGTGGAAAAATCCGAACTCTATCATAGTTGCAACTATGGTGTAATCGAGTTTTTATCAGACGAAACAAGCTATATATCTTTTCCTAATGACCAGCAACACAAATTCTACGAAACGTTAAAGCGCCAAAAAAAATCTCATCTAGAAATCTACTTATGGGATCTTGATGGAGAGATTGGCGAAAGTATTTTGAGCGACTTGTCAGCGTTACTGAGATTCGGCTTAATCAAGATCTACGACCTGACTCTTATAAAAGTTAATAATAAGTCTCGCCTACGCCTTAGCCAAGCGAGTTCTGGGCAGCAGTGCATGCTCACGATGATGCTGGGCATTGCAGGTTCTATCCAAAACGGTTCATTGATTTGTATTGACGAACCAGAAATCAGCCTTCACCCTCAGTGGCAGTCCAATCTGGTGAAGCAACTGCAAGAGGTTTTTTCAGATTACCATGGCTGCCATTTTGTGATTGCCACCCATTCGCCACAAATAGTGTCTGGGCTGGTATCTGATAATGGATATGTATTAAACCTTGAAGAAAAAAAATTATATAAGTCTTACGAGTATGCAAAACGATCTGCGGATTTTCAGCTCGCGGAAATATTTCAGTCTCCAGGTCAAAACAACGAATATCTTTTACGCACCACGTTAATAATGCTAACAAAAATTAGTAGACGAGAAGAGTTTAATAGAGAAGATCGGAATACTATCGAAAAGCTCTTCCAGACCCGAGAGAGGATGAGCGATAGTGACCCAGTTTATCACCTGATTTGCCAGCTTGAGGCCCTCTACGGATGAAGCCTATAGTCTTTAACGGGGATGATTCCGCCTACATAAGTACCTACGACGGGTTAAATCATAAAATCTGGAACGAAACAACCGGCCCGATAGTTTCGCTTAGAGCATCAGTCCGAAAACATTACCTTGACCAACAAGGCTACAAGTGCGCTTACTGCCGTATGCTAAAGAGAGAAAATCATGGTTTGAGTTGGGATGTAGAGCATATAGTCCCAAAATCAGAGCATCCTAGATTTTTGTTCGAACCTGAAAATCTGGCTCTCGCATGTAAAGAATGCAACCTAAGCAAACTTGACCAAAAAGTCTTTGCCCGCCCCCTAAGGAAAAATGCCCTTTATCCTAGGGGTAAGGAGCATTATACGATTATACACCCTCACTACGACAAGTATGAGGATCACATGGAGATTGCTGGCTTCGGAGGTAAAGTAATTTATATACCAAAGAACAAAGGAAAGGGCAAAGAAACCTTTATAATGTGTGATCTTCTAAGATTTTCTTATGACTATGGTGACTGGAAAGACTTCAGCTACGCCATCACCAAGGAAGTAAGCGAGTTTGTGAATCGCTGCCCAGCAGATGCGACCTCGAAAGATATCTCACGATTCTTAAGCACCTTAAACTTCACTATTAACCCTGATTTTGCGGAACATAGTATCCGTTAACAGTTGCAGCCATAATATAATATCGGGTATGACAACAACATATCCCATTAACACAAGACCGGTTCCTTACGCCGGTCTTAACTTCATCCGTCGGGTCGGTCTGACGGAAACAGCCGCCGCGAGTGGGGATGGGATGGGATGGGATGATGACCTGCCACCTCGAGACACTCTACATCGCTGTCGTGCATAGACGTTGCTTAAGGAAGCAGCTTCAATTTTGTCACTTGCCATAGTTTATCAGCAAACTGGATTTTATATGCTCCAGTTATGGATTAAATAAGGAGGTCACAGCGAAGGAACGATCTCATCAACGTCGGGATTAGGGTAGTGGGTTGAATAGTCTTGACTATGTGCTATTCATTGGGTGTGTCCCCAAACGTTAAGGGCTGGCTATACCAATAGCGCGAACCGGAGTGTCCTCAGCCTATCTGCAAGGAAGAAAGCATGCGACTCGACCAGATGCCCTACCACTCGATGCCTACACTAGCCGTACTACCATTCCGTCAATTTGGGATCGGCTGGTCATGGCAGCTGCGAGCTCTGAAGCTCTTCCCCGACTCCCTGCTCGCCTGGAAGCGCTACTTCTACGACAACGGGCAAGGGCATGCACGTGGTTCCTCATTTAGCACCTTTGCAGAAGCTATGATTGCGGCAGATGTGTTCAACCAGACCACCGCCGAGCGCATTAGCAAAGCCATGCCTGATCCCGTGACCCAAGCCTCAATCATCCTAAAGGTCGACAAGGCTTTGACTGCGGCTCGTCGCCTTCAGGACGAAGAGGAGTTGATGGAGCGCGAGGCAATCAAACGTAATGCCCAACTGCCCCGGCAAGCCATCCAAGATTTAGATCTGCCCAGTAAGATGGACAGTTTGCGGGAGCCGCTACACGAACAGCTAATACGTGCCCCATATTTGCAAGTGGTTGCTATCCCAAGGTTTAACGCTTGTCTTCGTCGTACCGAAGACATGAAATGGGAAGAGATTGGCGCTCTAACTCCGAAGCGCTCACAGATCTGCCTCAGAGAATTTACTGCCAGGGGTTTTGGTCTTTCGGCAGCTGATCACTGGGGAAGAACCAAGGCGCAGATTCGTGCTCTGCTGCTTCCAAGAGCTAACCAACTGCTTCAACTGGCAAGCGTCAAACAAATGCTTGCCGAGGCTAGGATGCGCGGCCAGAGGGTGTTGGTCTGTGCAGGCTTCGTGTTCTGGTTCGAGGATGAAGGGCAGCCTAAGTGGGTCATCAAGAACACCGGGGGCGAGTCTAATAGCGAAGAAGGTTCGACCCTATGGCATGAAGGCACTATTTTGTCCAAGAACCATGGTCGGATCGTAGTGCTTCCATATATCAAGGAAAATGGCGAGCAAGTACAAGGTCACACTAAGAACGCGCCACATGACGGGAAAGCCCTACCTCGTCATCGAGATCAATATGTCACCCTTCCGTTCGAAATCCTGGAAGGTGATCTCATGATCGGTTTGTTTGGAGAGCTGCACTATGAGTGAAACCGAACAGCAGCTGACGCGATCCCCCGATGAATGACTGTGACGGCAATCAGCGTTCCGCATCCCATGCATCCATAGCCTCGCTCACAGCCGCGTACCACTGGAGCTCACCGAGCTGTAGGGCATTCGCAATTTGCCTGCTGGTACTGCCGTCAACCCAACCTGGGAGACTCTCCTGACCACCGGAGAAGAGACTAGCAGTCGCCACAGCGTAACAACCGGTACTCGTAGACTGGAGGCACAGGTAGCGCACAGCAGCGCCGGTCTGCAACCTACGCCAAGCCACCACCTCGATACACTTCATGGCACTCACTGGAGTCTCAACGGCGTGACTCGCTTTCTGTTCCACCTGGACGTCTCCCGCTGCCTTGAATAATCCGCTAGACGCTCCTGGATTGTGGACAAAATGCTTCAACTGCTCACGTGAGGCGATTATCTGATCTCGGAGTTCTTCGGGATCGATGGACATCCCGCCCTCCTGTGTCACCCTGAGGGTTTTGAGGCTGTTCGCTGCCTTGATGAACTCCCGCTCACGCTTCTGCTCCCGTTGAGGGCGGCGGTCGGGATAGAGGACGTTAAAGACGCGTTTCAAAACCTTCAGCATCATTCCTAGCCTGATTGGAGGGGGGCAAGCTACGACGATCATACCTTACAGCTTCAATGATGCTCACTCTGCCAATGGCTGTACTACCCCCCTAAAAGGTCTCCTTTGCAACAGTCACAATGTGAGTAAAGACGGAGCTGAGGAATCGCAACTTTGTAGCCAGCGACTTCAGGGGCGAACGCAGCTCGCCTACCTACACACCTACACAACCTTCGTACCTCCTTGTCCATTAAAGGTTCGATTCCCTCTACCCGCTCCAATCGAATAGAGGTCTCACGTCGCACTGTTCGGCGGGGGATGCAGAAACAGAAAAAACCGGCCTTGATGGCCGGTTTTTTTACGCGCTGTAGAAAGCAAGCAGGGACTCGGTGTCGTACGCCGGAATGGCGAGAAACACCGGTTCGGGCTCGTTGGTAGAGCCCATGATTTGGCCTATCAAGTTACCGACCACCCTCCAGGCACACAAGCCGGCGAATTCTGGCGTACCGGCAGGCAACAGCTCAAGGGTTTGCAGGCTTCAGGACGTAACACCGAATACCTTTAAACACGGCCTCCAGAAAGCGTTTACGCACCCACAAAAAAACGGCAATTCGCCCGACTTTACAGATCGACAACACTGCACCGGTTCTCACTTGGCGCGCGCCCCGCTAGCATTTCCTCATCAACCACCCCCTCCCCCCTGCGCGGCCATCGACGAATACGCGTCATCACTTTCGAGGGAATCCCAATCACGGCCAATTTGCCGCTAACGACTGAACTCAAAAGAGCACTTCACCCATGACTCAAAACATTTACGACGATCCCGAGTTTTTCCAGGGCTACAGCCAGATGAACCGCTCCATCGGCGGCCTCGATGCGGCGCCGGAATGGCCGGCGCTCAAAGCGCTGCTGCCCCCCCTGCATGGTTTGAACGTGGTGGACCTGGGCTGCGGCTATGGCTGGTTCAGCCGCTGGGCCAGCGAACAGGGCGCGGCTAACGTGCTGGGGCTGGATGTCTCGGAAAAAATGCTGGAACGCGCACGCCAAACCACCACAGCAGCGAACATCCGCTACGAACGTGCCGACCTTGAACAACTCGACTTGCCCGCCTGCTGCTATGACCTGGCTTACAGCTCGCTCGCGCTGCACTACATCAAGGATCTGCCGGGGCTGTTTGCCCACCTCTACAGCGCGCTGAAACCGGGTTCGCACTTCGTGTTTTCCATCGAGCACCCGATCTTCATGGCACCGCGCAATCCGGGTTGGCTGATCGACAGTGAAGGTCGCAAGCGCTGGCCGCTGGACAGTTATCAGCTGGAAGGCGAACGCGTAACGAACTGGCTGGCCGAGGGCGTGATCAAACAGCATCGCACGGTCGGCACGTTGCTCAATTCATTGATTGGCGCGGGTTTCAGCATTCGCCATGTCAACGAATGGGGCCCAAGCGATGCGGATATCGCAGCGCAACCGGCGCTGGCTGAAGAACAGGAGCGGCCGATGATGATGTTGGTGGCGGTGCAACGCTGAGCACAAACCCATCGACCGCCGATAGCCGGTTTAGGGTGATAATGCGCGGGCGAATCAATCGCCCGCGCATTATCGGTTAACAAAATATCCGGTGTGCGCCGACGCAGCAAATCATCACTCAAGGAAGCAAGATGCAGATCACCCAAGGACAGCGGCTCCCCCTGTCAAACATTCTTCAGGGGCAATCGCTCACACTCGCGGTACAGATCCAGTCCAGCGACGTCATCGATTTCGTCTGCTTCGGCGTCGACGCGCAAGGCAAGCTTTCAGACGATCGCTACATGGTCTTTTTCAATCAACCGGCGACGCCATGCGCCAGCGTAAAAATCGAAGATCAGGGCCGCTTTCAAATCAACCTCGCGCAGTTACCCGCCTCCATCGACCGCTTGGTGTTCACAGCCTCCATCGACGGCCAAGGGACGATGAGCGCTATCGGCGCCAGTCACTTCTGTGTGTTCAACCCTGCCGGCCAGACCGTCGCTCAATGTGCGTTTTCCGGGGCGACGTTCAGCGCCGAGAAAGCCATCATGGTTGCCGAGTTGTATCGCAAGAACGGCGAATGGCGCCTGCTCTCGAACCTGCAAGGTTACGCACAAGGTCTGGATGCGCTGGTGAATCACTTCGGTGGCGAGGTCGCTGAAAGCCCTGCGCCAGCACCAGCACCAGCACCAGCACCAGCACCAGCACCAGCACCAGCACCAGCACCAGCACCCGCCAAAATATCCCTCGAGAAAAGAATCGCCGACGCCGCACCGCATCTGGTCAGTCTGGCAAAGAAAGCACAGATCAGCCTGGAAAAAGCCAACCTCACCCAAACCAAGGCCCGGGTTGTTCTGGTGCTTGATGCTTCTGGTTCAATGAACCATCAGTACGTCAAAGGCCGGGTGCAGGAAGTGGTCAACCGGCTATTGCCGCTGGCGGTATCGTTCGATGAGGACGGCGAGCTCGATTGCTGGGCGTTCGGCGCCAAGCCGTTGCGCCTCTCGCCGGTGACGCTGGGCAATCACAAGGCATTCATCGACACCGACAATAGAGGTTGGAGAAACTGGGAACTCGGCAGCCGGATCAACGATGAGCCGAAAGTCATCCAGAAAGTCGTGGAGCAGTTTAAGCAATCCGACGACGGCACGCCGATGTATGTCCTGTTCATCAGCGACGGCGGCGTGTCTGAAAGCCGCAAAATCACTCGTCTGATGGTCGACGCGGCGAACCTGCCGATTTTCTGGCAATTCGTCGGGCTCGGTGGCCACGGCTACGGCATTCTGGAGAAACTGGACACCCTGCCGGGACGCGTGGTCGACAACTGCGGCTTTTTCGCACTGGACGACCTGCACGACATCAGCGAGGAACAGCTCTATGACATGCTGATGGCCGAGTTCCCGATCTGGCTCAAAGAGGCCAAGGCCAAAGGCATTATTCGCTGACGGCATGCGGATGATTGCGCTGCCCGAACGCCGGGCAAGAAAAAGCCCCCTCGCGAGGGGGCCCCTCCCCACCCTTTCGGGTTAGCCGATGCTCACGCCGTGAGCTTCAGCCAGAGGCTTCAAGCCGCCAGCGAAACCCTGGCCGATCGCCTTGAACTTGAACTCTTCGCCGTTGCGATACAGCTCACCGAAGATCATCGCAGTTTCGGTGGAGGCGTCTTCGCTCAGGTCGTAGCGGGCCAGTTCTTTGCCGTCAGCCTTGTTGACCACACGGATGTAGGCGTTGGACACCTGACCGAAGCTTTGCTTGCGAGCTTCGGCGTCATGGATGGTCACCGAGAACACCAGTTTTTTCACAGCGGCAGCCAGGCCGTTGAGTTTGACGGTGGCTTGTTCGTCATCACCTTCGCCAGCGCCCGAGCGGTTGTCGCCCATGTGCTCAACGGAACCGTCGGCAGAGGTTTTGTTGTTGTAGAAAATGAAACCGTTGTCGTCGAGCACTTTGCCGTTTTCACCGACGATGAAAATCGACGCATCCAGGTCGAACTCGGCGCCGTCAGTGACACGCGGATCCCAACCCAGGCCCACGATCACTTCGGACAGGCCCGGAGCTTCTTTGGACAGCGAAACGTTGCCACCTTTGGACAGACTTACAGCCATGTTCAGATTCCTTTTGTTGGGGGTTGCTTAGAAGTTCATACCGTAGGAGTTGGCCAAGGCGCGCAGGCCGCCGGCGTAACCCTGACCCACGGCTCGGAATTTCCACTCGCCGTTGTGGCGATACAGCTCTGCGAACACCATCGCTGTTTCAGTCGAGGCGTCTTCAGCCAGGTCGTAACGAACCACTTCGGCACTGGTCACGTCATTAACGACACGGATGAAGGAACCACCCACCTGACCAAAGCTTTGCTTGCGCGCTTCGGCGTCGTGAATGGTCACGACGAAGACCACCTTGTCTACGTCAGCCGGGACACGGCTCAGGTCGACCTTGATCACTTCGTCGTCGCCGTCGCCAGCACCGGTGCGGTTGTCGCCAGTGTGCTCAACCGAGCCGTCCAGGCTTTTCAGCTGGTTGTAGAAAATGAAGTCAGCTTCGCTGCGGACCTTGCCGTTCGCACCCAGCAGAAGAGCGCTCGCGTCCAGGTCAAACTCGGCGCCGTCAGTTGCACGCGGATCCCAGCCCAGGCCGACCAGAATCTTGCTCAGGCTCGGGTCGGTTTTGGTCAAAGACAGGTTTGCACCCTTTTGAAGAGTCAGTGCCATGGGTATTACTCCTTGTGGTGAAGACGATTACTCATTGGTTTTCAAGCGGTGCATCTTCCTTTGCAGGGAAGATCAGACTCGCAACGACGCCTATCGCCAGAACAACCATCACGATCAGCAAACTGGTGTTCGCATCGATGGTATAGCCGTGATGAAACATGTGATCCGTTGCATTCAAGCCCAACTTGACAGCAATGAAGAACAACAGTGCGATAACCGATTTTTCCAGGTGGACCAGATAGCGTTTCAGGGCTTCGAGAACGAAGTACATGGTGCGCAGGCCCAGAATGGCGAACAGCATGGCCGAGTAGACGATCAGCGGCTCGCGACTCACGGCGATCACCGCCGGCACAGAGTCGAAGGCGAAGAGAATGTCGGACACTTCAGCCACCACCAGGCACAGGAACAGCGGCGTGGCGAACAGCGTGCCCTTGGCCGCGAGCGTCATGCCCTGGTGCTCAGGTTTCTTCAGTTCCACTTCCAGTTGCTTGCGGGACACAAAAAAGTTGTGGCCATACAGCTTTGGCCATACAGGAAAGAGCTTTTGCGCGAAGCGGTAGGCCATGTGCTTGGAATAGTCCTCCTCTTCTTCGTCATCACCGCCGCTGCGCAGCATCATGATGGCGGTCCAGGCGACGATCACGGCGAAAACCACCTCGACCCATGGGCCAAACGCCAACAGACCGGTGCCAATGGCAACGAAGATCCCGCGGAAAACGATCGCGCCGATGATCCCCCAGTACAGCACCCGGTGACGCATGCCATCAGGCACTTTGAACCAGGCAAAAATCGCCATGAACACGAACAGGTTGTCGACGCTCAGGACTTTCTCCAGGGCATAACCGGTGACAAACAGGCTCGCGACCTGCGGCCCGTGCTGGACATAGAGAAAGCCTGCGAATGCCAGCGAGATGGCAATCCAGAAAACCGACCAGATCGAGGCTTTAGCCAGCGAAATGGGCTTGTCGCCACGGTGCGTGACCATGTCGAGCAGCAGTGCGCCCAGCGCAATACCGACGAATACCGCCATGGTCAGTGGGGGGAATCCAATGTGACTGTCCAAGTACCGCTCCTTAAAGTTCGAAATCAGCCGGGTTCAAACCCAGTTCAAGGCAAATCTGACGGCAAGCCGCTTTTTCTTTGTCATCGAAGTTGCCGTCCGACGCGCCGATGGCGCAGGCAACACGGACCAGCAAGCGGCCAGCACCGGCATCGTTCTTGATCTTGCCGATGGTCTTCAGCGCTTCCGCCTGACCGATCTGAAAGTCGAACTCAAACTTTTCGCAGTGAGCGTTGAAGGACTTGATGACGTCGGCCATGTTGAAAACCTTCAACTCCGACGAGTTGTTGATGAACCCGGCCATTTTGGTTTTCTCGGCGGAGGAGATCTCTCCGTCTGCAGCAGCGACCAATGCGCAGGCTGCGGTCGTGGCATCCATGAATTTCTGATTTTTGAACTTGCTGACCTCAGAGGTCAGTTTGTCGCGTGCCAATGCAGCGTTTTCTTTAAGCCATGCAAGCATTTTGAAGTCCTCTAAAAGGGCGGGGCCCCAAGCCCCGCCAAGGTAACTATTTCGAACCGGCGCGCCAGTTCATGCCCCAGCCGTAGGCTTTGTCCACCGCAGAATGCCCACGGTGGAAATCCACCCGCCGGGAAACCTTGACGGCGCCGTTGTCATTTTCGAGCATCGCAATGGCGCACATACCATCGCGTCCGCCCTCTTCGTTGAGGCGAACCTCGATCTCCGGCTGATTCGGGATGTAGATGGTTACGACGCCATCGGTCTCGCGCCAGTTAGGAGCCCCTTCGTAGATGAAGGCGAAAATCAGGATGCGGCGTACTTCAGCCCACTTAGCGCCATTGATGTGCAGCCACTCGCCACCGGCGACAGAGCCGGTACGGTCGTCACCCATCAGTTGGATGTAAGGCTCTTGGTTCAGGCTGCCGAAGCAGTTGCCAAGCGCTTGTACGACGCCCTTCTCACCGTCCTGCAACTCGTACAGGCAACCCACGTCGAGGTCGATCGAAGAACTGCTTTTGAAAAAGCCGCCAGAGCTGCGCTTGTTCCAGTTCAGGTTGACCTTGATCTCACCGAAACCGGCCGAGGTCTTCTCCAGACTGATAGAGCTGCGCGTCTTGTCGAGGGTCACCTTGCTCAGGCTGATCGACGACTTCGGCGCCGCAGGCGCAGGCGGCACGGGTGTTGGCGCGGGTGTCGGCGCCGCTGCCGGCGCGGCGACATCGACCCCGAAATGCCTGGCCAATGGCTCAAGCCCACCGTTGAAGCCCTGTGCAACACAACGGAATTTCCATTCACCCTGGCGACGATAAAACTCGCCCAGAATCAGCGCGGTTTCCTTCATGCCACTGGTAGGGATCTGCGCTTCGATACCACCGGACACCACGACCGACAGCTGCGAGACGCGCTCGAAACTGGCCTTGTTTTCGTAGATCGTGGCGGTCAGTGCGACCTTTTCCACGGCCGGCTCCAGTCGGCTCAGGTCAACGGTGAACACCGCCCGACCCGCCGAGGAGTCGGACAAGGTGACCGCCCCGCCCAGCACACTCGGCTGACCGTAAAAGCACATATCGCCATCGCCGCGAACCTTTGCCGTGGTTCCCAGAGCGAAGGCCGAGACATCAATATCGGCGCCTGGAATCGGCGAGTAATTGATGTCGACGCGAAGCGGGCCGCTGGCAACGGGTGCGTTGCCGCCCGGAGCAAGAGTGGCCATTAGCGCAGCGCCTGAACGGCCAGGTTCACCAGGTCATCGGCGGTACGGCCGTTGGTGGTCTGGCCGATAGCGGTGAACTTCCAGCCATCGCTATCACGAGACAGGCTAGCCATCACGATGCCGGTGTGGGCGCCACGCTCGGACAGATTGAAGCGGGCCAGCTCATTCTTGTTACTGGCGTTGACGATGCGGCAGTAGGCGTTTTCGACTTTTTCGAAGTTCTGCCCGGTGAAGCTGTTCACCGTAAAAACCAGGTGCTGGACGACCGCCGGCAGACGCTGCAGATCAACGTGGATAGTTTCGTCGTCACCCGCGCCTTCACCGGTACGGTTGTCGCCGGAATGCTGGATCGAACCGTCCTGAGATTTCAGTTGGCGGAACCACACCAGGTCGATCGGTTGAAGGCTGGCGTCGAGCAGGATGCACGAAGCGTCCAGGTCGATTTCACCACCATTGCCCATCAACTTGCCGAGAAAACCGGCCTTTACCGGGTCCCAACCCAGGCCGAGGCTGACGCTGGTCAGCGCAGTACCGGCGGTTTTTTCCAGGGAAATGGACTGTTTTTTACTCAGGGTAAGTGCCATCGTTACGCTCCTTGTTGGTCATCGTTGTTCATGTGGCGATCGGATGTGCGCGCCACATGCAAGTCGGCCTGCGCACCGCGCACGCCCGGATTTATTCCATTGGCGACCCGCAGACGTCCACGACGCCATGCCGGATGAAAATGCCGCCAGTGCGGTTCTTCGGCTGCGGCGAGCAACTCATGATCACCTCGGGTATCGCCCCAGGCTTTGATCCGGAATTGCTGCAAAACGCCGTAGACAGCCTCAAGCCTCTGGACTTTGTTCTCGCATCTGCAGTTGTTGCCGGTGATGTGCCCGGTCAATACGCCGTCCACCACTTCCAGCTCGGTGCCGATCAAACTGACGCCAAGACGCTCGGCGAAAGGCTGCAGTACCAGCGCCGGTGAAGCTGAACAGAGCGTCACCACCGCGCCGGATTTGATCTCGGCCTCAATCGCCAGCAAACCCGAAGGGCGCATCAATCGCGGCCAGACCCGCGTGCAATAACTCGCGGCTTGCTGTTGCAGCCACTCAAGCTTCACACCGGTCAGAAACGTGCGAATCAACTGCGCCTTGAGTTCGTCACGGCTCATGCGCCGCACGACAAATCGCAGGCTGGGTAGCGCCAGACGGAGCAGGCGCCGATTGAACTCCCGCACTCCGAATGCAAACTTCAGAAACGGTACGAAACTGTCGTGCCGGGTCAACGTGCCGTCGAAGTCGAACACCGCAAGGACTGGCCGCTGCAGCGCGGTTGCATTGTCGATCTGCTCTTTCATCCTGCGGCCTCAGCCAGACGAATCGATGTTTCGCCGGCACCGGTTTCCGCATGACGGATACCGTGCCACCGCGCGCGCTCAAGAATCCGGATCGCCCATTTGTAATGGGTCGCGGGCTCACACATGGCGTCGTTATGTCTGAATACCGCCGGTGCTACGTCGCTGACGATCAGTTTGGCGCTGTTGAAATCCTCGAGGCTGACGCGCAAGGTGTCCTGAATGATTTCGATCTGACTGGGATGAATGGCGGTCTTGCCGACCAGACCATGGGCGATATCGAATTCCAGTTCTTCCTTGAGCAACTGCGGCGACGCCAGTTGTTCGAACACCGGTGCCGTCAACGCAAAACCTTGCGACCCCATCACCCCTGCCAACATCGCAATCACGTATCCCATCGGCGTGCTGTAGAGCGTGGTGCTCGGATTGCGACGCAGGCCAAGGCTGCCCATCAAGTCGTTTCCACCGATGCGCAAGGCGATGATTCGCTGGTCGAGGCTGGCCTTGAGCGCCTGCCCCAGTTCAACCATGGCGACAGGATTGAAGACATCCGTGGTTTCCAGCGTCGGCATCAGGAACAGCGCGGGATTAGTCACGGCCTGCTCCCAGGCGCCCAGATTGGCCAGCGTCAGTTTCGGGATGACGAATCCATCGACATGCGACATCAGCGGCCAGTCGTTGAGTACCGCGGCCATCTGCGAGTCACGCGGACGAACAAACAACAACGGGCCGCCCTCGGGACGACCGCCACGCTGATCGATAACCGTCAGCAAGCCATGCAGATTGGCCAGCGCCGTTTCGATATCAATGTCTGCAATCGCGTCCTCGAGGCAAACCACCAGGGAGCGAAGTTCCGGCAATTTGCTTCGGAACACCACATCAAGCAGATCCGGCCGGGTGGCGGGCATGTAAAGCGTGGCACCGAGGGCATAGGGCGAGAGGGTCTTCATCAGCCCAGACTCCGAATGATCGTCACTGCCCGGTAAGGCCCCAACTGCGCACCGACTTCCTCGACTGGAACGCCGGCAGCTTCTGTCAGGTGCATCAGCAATTGCACATCGCTGTCGCTACGGTCGCGGATCAACACATGGTGCGGGACACGACGCAACACGGCGCGTGTCGCCTCGGCGATGCCCGGCTTGACCCGATTGAGATTGGTCACCTCAAAACGTGCCGCCAGCGATTCGACGACGTGGGTGGCCGCGCCCTGGAGTTCGAGACGCTGTTCGTCGCTCCACGGCAGGGCTTTGGGAACGATGCCCAAGACTTTGCGCTGGGCTTCGATCTGCTCGATGAATACCTGTGTCACATCGTGCTCCTGCAGGTGGTCATAGACCACGCAGCCGTGCAGCCCGCCGTTTACAGGCCAGATCGAACGTGAAACGAGACCGGAGACTGTGGCTCCCAGAATCCCCGAGGGGATGACCCAATCCTCAGCGGACGCCGCCATCCATGCTCGGCCGCAAGGATCGGCCAGCACGACAAGTCGCGGGGATTTCGGGAAGCGTGCATCAGCGCCCAGGCTGCGCTGAATTTCGCCACTGATCGCGCCCTTACCGGTCCAGCCATCGACGAAGACGATGTTCTCGGCCCCGTGAGTCTGAATGATGGCCTCCAGGGCAACCGTGTCGATGCCGCGATCACGGACGATGCTGATGCCGTAATGGAAGGCTTCGCGCCCCATCTCGATCAACGCACGACGCAACAGCACACCCAGCGGGAGGCCGGCGCGTACGAACGACACCAGCACGATAGACGTGCCGGTACACGCCTCATTCAAACCTAGCGCCAGTGCTTGAACATCCGTGGCCATGCGCGCACCGTTTTGCGCCAGAACACGCTCGTACAGTGCCTTGTGAGTTTCACTTGGGGCGCTTTCCTGACTGATCATTTCAGAATAGTGCTTCTGCTTCGTTTGAATCAGTCGCTCTTTTTCCTCGACGTCCGTCACGTCCATCTGCACGGCCTGCAACAGGAAATGCACGTCATCCGACGCATAGCTCCCGCTACCCACCGTTACCAGGTCGGTGATGGTTTCATTCATGGATCGAAGCCCCTGCCCGCTTGGCCAATTGGCTGCGCGTCGGAGTCGCCCAGAGGTGGCACTCCTCCATGAAGGCCAGATCGGTGATGCTGTCGCCAAAGCCCAGCACAGGGCGTTCACCGTTGATTTCGCGATCACGGCGCAACCACTCCTGAACCGCTGCCTGCTTGGACAAGCCCTGCGGCAGGAACGCCAGGTTGTTGCTATTGCCGTGAATATGCATGCCATCCAGCAATCCCTGAGCCTGAACCTCAGCCAGCACCGCGCTCAGCACCTCGTCACTGGATTCGTTGTGCTTGGTCACCACGTAGTGGCGCAACCCCTGCTCTTCAACTACCCAACCGCGCAAGGAAATGCCCAACTGCCGGCCAATGGCGAGCGTCGCCTCACTAAGCTCCGGCAGGCGGCTTTGGTAGGCCGCTAGGATATCGCTCATGCGGTCCTGCCAGGCCTGATCGAGTGTGCCGTCCGGTCCCAGGATCACACCACCATGGGAGCAGATGGCGCCGTGTTGAAATGGCAGCTTGACCCGCGTGAACGCTTCTACGCTGCGCGCCGTTACCGCTACCACATCGGTCGTTGCCAGCAGCCATTCGGCCATCGACTTCTGCACAGGGCTCATGTAGCCGTTGGGCTGGCCGTGTATATCAAGTGTCGCCGTGTGGCGTGGTGTGCCTTCTTTCATCTTGCGCGCGGTTTGAAACAACGTGTCGTCGAGATCAACCAACGCCAAGGGGCGATTAATTGTCATCGACGATCACCTGCGCGTTCAAAGTCTGCAGCAACTCGGCAGAGACCGCCTGCGCGGGGGTTTCCGAACAGATCAGCACCCGATCGAATTGACCCGGGCGCACGTTGTAGAGGAAGTTGGGAATGCCCAGGCCGTAGTTATCAGCGAACGATAAGGCGTGCTCGATCACATGGCCCAGTGCAATCGGCGAGCGGCTGGTCGAACTGAAATGCACATCCGCGCCCGCGCGCTCCAGACGTTCGGCGAGCAGGAACGGACGCCAGACAAACTCACTGGTGCCCACGACCAGAATCCGCTCGCCGGGTTGTACGTGAAGGTCTGGGGCCAACGAGTCGCCAACAGAGCGCACGCCCAAGCGTCCCCAGTCATTATCCGAATTCACCGGCCAGTCACCGGCGGCAATAGTGCCCACCGCAGGCATATCGGGCAATGGCGCATCGGGATCTTCAATGAATTGGTAAGAGCCCTGCAACAGGGACACTTGATGCACGCAATCACCCAGCGCATCACGCACTGCGCCGCCGGACCAATCCGTCAGCACACAGGTCACGACTTGTTCGACTTTATTCAGACCGGCATCGACCAGAGCACGGTGCAGATTGATGAACGTCTTGCCCGTCGAGGCCTCGTCATCAACCAGCACCAGCGAACGGGCATTGAGCATCTGCTCACGCACTTGCGGATCGACTGGCAAGTGAATCAGATGCGCACTGGCATGGCTGTGTTCTTCTTCAAAGCGGGTAAACAACTCGGTTCCCGTGGGATGACGGGTGCTGACCATATACACCGCATCGGGGCGAGTGGCGCTATATGCCCGATGCACGCCGGCACCGAGGCCGACGGCGGTTTCGGCCATGCCGATGACCAGGACAGGCCCCGGCAAATCCGCCGGTATTTCTGCGGCCAGGCTTTCAAAACTGGCGGCCATCACCGAGGGACGCACCGGAATATGTCGTCCGAGCACTTTAGACACGAACAGGAATGCCCGCTTCGGATTACGACGCTCGGCGAAGCCGAACAATGAGTCGGGGGCAATGACAGCATCATCAACCTTGACGTCAAGACGTCCACGCATCAGTTGTGCGCTCAGCGCTTTCGTTGCTGTACGAGGTTCCATTAACAAATTCCTGCCTTGGCGTAGGATTACGATCCAGCGCCTCTTCCGTGGGTTTCAATTCAAAGATGAATCAGAGATTGGTCGCTTCCACCCGCCACATTGATGTTTGAGCTTCGCGAGCTAACTGCGCAGCGGTGAACGTCTGGCCAGATGCATTTTTTTTGCCATCAACACGACAGGCATCAAGGAAAGAAATCAGCAGCGATGCTTTCACCGCAAAATTCATGTTCTGCGCATCGGGTACCGATGAGGTGACGAGACCGACCACGGCTCCCGAAAAATCAAACAGCGGGCTGCCGCTGGACCCAGGCTGGATGGCAGCAGTGAACTGCAAAAGACTGGCGTCGTTGTGCAAACCGAACAGCGCCGACACCCCACCTTGAGTGACGTGAACGCCGCCACCGGCAAAACCGGCCAGTGGAAAACCCAACGCGACAATGTCTTCACCCAGATCGCAACCGAATCCGGACTTGAAGGCCACAGGCTTCAACGCGGGGGAATCGATCACCCGCAGCAAGGCGATATCGTTACGCTGATCGATGACCACGGGGTCAACACGATAGCGCCCGTCAAACGAGGCGATGTGAATCTCACGCATGCCTTCAATAACGTGGGCACAGGTCATGACATGGGTGGCCGAGACGGCGAATGCTGTACCGGTGGCGCTGCTCGCGGATCGGCCAGCCCCTGGCGCGTTTGGGCGTCCCTTGGGATGCGCTTCGTCGATCTCGAGACCGATGCGACGGCCGAGCGCCGCCAGACCGTAGGCAGAACCCTCGGCCAACGCGCGAAATTTCCATTGCTGATTGCGGCTGTAAAACTCGCCGATGATGATGGCGGACTCGCCGTTTTCACGAACATCCAGGGAATGCTCGATCTGGCCATCCACCTGCAGGTGCAGATTTCTCAGCTCACTGATCGGGCCGATGGCTGAAAACGTGTAAACCACAAGAAGCACGCGATCGCTGCCCGCCGGGAGTTCATCCAGGTTGAGCTTGCAGCCGACTTTTTGCTGATCACCTACCCATTCCATCCACGCGCGTGGCGTTTGAAAAAGGGCGGCATCACCTTTCGGGCGGCGTTTGTCATCAACCGGCAATATGGCAACAGCGGCATACTCCCCAAAAGCCGAAGAGTTTCCGCACTCCAGAGTCCATTCACTCCGGGCGCTTGATACTGCGGTGTTTGCGCCAGGCGCGAGCACCATCATTCCTTGAAAACTCCTTGTTTTGCTTCCTGCGTGGGTCGCTGTCGAACCACACAAACGCGCAAATGGTACCAGACTTCATATGTCTATTTAATATCAGGGGAGTGTTACCGCAGCAACGCTGATACCTTTTACACGCACGTTCGGCTGCCAAACACCCGTCGGCTCTGGCAAACCCAGTCGGCGAGTGGCGAATATGCCGGGGAGGTTCAAACCGGCCGCCCGGGTGTAACCGATGCCTCCCGAATAACGAGCGTTTATCTCCAGCAGGTGTGGTTTACCGTCTGAGTTGTCGCGAGTCTGGACATTGACAATGCCATCACATTTGAAGTGCTCGGCGGCCCGGAGGGCGAGCTCTACGGCGGCGCCTTCACGTTCAAAAACCTGGTGCAGCCCTTTTTTGCGACGACCAACGAAAGCAATGGGGCGACCGGCTTCGCACACCATATCAACCGAACATTCGTTTCCGGGCATGTAGGGCATCACGAGCATCGGTGGCGGCGGCGTAACCGCCGAGTGGTAGGCGTGCATATAGAGGTCGAAGTTGACCTCACGCGCATCCGGGTTGGCGAAGCAGCGGAAAGGGTCGGCGCTTGCCTTGAACCGCCAGAAGCCTTGGCCATAAATACCCACAGCCGGTTTGACGCAGACTTCGCCCAAGGCGCCGAGCGCCTGAAAGGCCGCGAGCATTTCTTCGGCATTGGCGGCGGTGATCGCTGGCACGCAGGCCAGGCCCACGCGTTCCGCTTCTGCCGTGAACTGGCTTTTGTCATCGACCAGATCAAATGTATTCAAAGAAAGCGCACCGGTGACCAGTACGAGGCCAGCACGCTCGAAACGCTCCCGATCGTGCTCGAACTCCCGACCCACTCGACCTGCCAGGACGACTTTGATTTCATGAGCCAGCGCGGTGGAAATGACCCAATCGATACGCTCTTGATTGTCCGCAGGCTCGGTGAAACTGACGTCGGCAAGCGAGGTGATTTCAGGACGCTCCTGTCGATGCGAGGCATAAACCTTTACGTCGGCCGGCAGCGCCTCGCGCGCACCGAGAATGATGTCCCGTTGACTGGACTGCCCTTCTAGAAACCAGATCACTATGTTTACCCTTCCTTGTACAGACACCGAAAGCCGCGACATTTCTTGAACACGTCGCTAGACCCGCACCATGGGTGCGGACAGTACCGCCTTCCCACACAAACTCAAGGGTAACATTGCGAATGGATCAGGCGTCCGCCGAACGCTCTGAGCGCCTCCCAGGGTTATTGCCGAGTCGCCACAATAAACAACCGCGGAAACGGCAACAGCACCGAGCCATCCGCCAGCGCAGGGTAAGCCTTCGCGACTTCTGCCAGATACTGCTCCAGATACTGCGTGCGCTGCGCCTCGGTCAGCGGGTCCAGAAACGGAATCAACCCGCTGCCCTTGAACCACTCCACCACCCCCGCTGCCCCGCCTGACAACTGATGGTGATACGTCGTGCGCCACACATCGACCCGGGCACAATGCGGTCGCAACATCGAGAAATAATCACCGGCACTTGCCATATCGGTTCGCTGACCGGCGGCGCCGGCGAGTTTGCTGGCCCATGGGCCGTTGGCGGCGACTTCGCGCATCAGTCGATGGGAAGGCTCATTGAGGTTGTCGGGCATTTGAATCGCCAGACTGCCGCCCGACGAGAGTTTGCTTGCCAGCGCCGGCAGCAAACTGGCGTGATCCGGTACCCACTGCAACACCGCGTTGGCGAAGATCACATCAAACGGACCCGCATCGGCCCATTGATCAATCTCGGTCACGTCGAATTGCAACTGTGGCAAGCGCTTGCGCGCTGCGTCGATCATGTCCGGTGAACTGTCGAGCCCGCTGATTTTTGCCCCTGGAAAACGCTGCACCAAAAGCTCCGTCGAGTTGCCGGGACCGCAACCGATATCCACCACTGACCGGGCCTGCGCCGTGGGAATCGCCGCCAGCAGATCGCGGGCCGGGCGGGTACGTTCATCTTCAAAAGCGACGTATTGTTTGGCGGACCAACTCATTGTGTTTTCCTTTTGGGAGAAAAAACGCGTGAAGCCACGATACAGTTAACAGGCGGATCAGACCTCCCTACGAACGTCGCGCAACACACTTGAATTTGTAATTAGAATTTTCAAGCCTCAGCACGTATCAGAACTTCAAGCCCTCCCCATAAGTCAGCGACCAGAAAATCACAGAACGCGATGCTCGGCTTGGAAGCACCGAATTTGAAGCAACTGGAGGCGTTGTGCGAACACTTCCGCAAGCTGGGCGAGGGAGCAGTGTTGAACCTTGAAGGACTGGGCGAGTAGAGCAAAGCGAAGCAGAACCTGAATGACTGCTGATAATCAAAAACGGCGCCAAAGCGCCGTTTTTATTTGAGGTCTGCCCTTAGCGGCTGGCTTGCAGCGCTCGGGCCATTTGCAGGTGATTTTGCAGTTTGGGCAACGTCTCATCGGCGAAGGCTTTGATCTCCGGCACGTCGGTGGTCTGCGCTTGCTGCTGGATCTGCTCAATGGCTTCTTCGGTGGCTTTCACCTGACTGGCGGCGTAGGCCTGGTCGAAGGTCGCGCCGTCTTTCACTTGCGGTATCAGTTGCTTGGCCTTGTCGGCCATTTCTTCACGGGGCGCGACGGGAAGATCGAGCTTTTTGGCAATCTTCGCCAAGTGCTGGTTGGCCGTGGTGCGGTCGTTGATGACCACGATGGTGTAATCCTTGACCTCTTTGGATTCGGTCTTCTGATGCGCCATACGGCTGGCCTCGATGTCGGCCATGCCCTTGGCGGACGCATCGTTGATGAATTCGGCGGGCGACTGGGCGAAAGCACTGCTGGCAAACAGGCCCAGTGCGGTGACAAAACTGAAAGTGCGTATACGGGTGGCCATCCGGCTCATGGTCGCGCCCTCCTTCTCTGTAAATTCAAGCGGAAGCTCAGGCCCCCGCCGCTCAATCAAAATCACCTTCACCGACGACGTCGATGTCTGAACGGGCTTGACTCCTTTCGGTTTTCGACAGTCGTTGTGGTGATTTCCCCACCCTTGCGACCCGTTTCAGAAGCCTTCGTTCGGTCGTTGGCGAAGTTTGCCCAGTTCGAATGACTTGTATCCGGCAGGTTTCTCTCGCTCTTGATAATGAGCGCGGCGAGCAGATGCCCTGCATTGATTGAGAATTTCCTGGCCGACAAAGGTTTAGAAAAGTTGCAGTTACCACGACGAACGGTGCCCCCCGTTCAGATATCCAGCGCCCGATGATTCAGCCGTTTGGCGGCATACATTGCTTGATCGGCATGGCGGAACAGTTGCTGTTCCTCGCGGCCGTGCTCGGGGTAGCGGGCGACGCCGATACTCGGTTCAATTTGCAAGTTGTGGCCATCCAGGCGCATGGGTTGTACCAGCACTTGTCGCAGCTTTTGCGCCACGCTGTCGGCATCTTCCGTTGCTTGAACGCTGTGCAGCAGCACAACGAATTCGTCACCGCCAATGCGCGCCACCGTGTCAGTCTCGCGCACGCAACCCTTGAGGCGACTGGCCACGGTTTGCAGCAGCATGTCGCCCACGGCATGCCCGAAAGTGTCGTTGACCTGCTTGAAACGATCCAGATCGACATACAGCAACGCCATGTGCCCCTTTTGTTCGCGGGCGCAGGTCAACGCAGCCTTCACGCGATCGCGAAGCAACTCACGATTGGGCAATTGCGTCAGTTGATCGTACTGCGCCATGCGTCGCAGACGGGCGTGTAACTGCTGACGCTCAATGGCCGTGGCCACTTGGGCGCAGACATATTGCAGCAGTTCTTTGTCTTGCTCGGTGTAGCGTTCGCCGCCCGGCAGGCTTTTGACGATCAGCGCACCGATGGTGCCGTTTTTCGAGTTCAACGGAACGCCGAGCCAGCAAGAAGAATTCTGCCCCGCCACCAGCGCGGCGAAATCGGGCGCCGAATCGGGACTGTCCGGCGTCAGAAGAATCGGCTTACCGCTACGGATGACTTGCGCACACAGACGTCCGGTGACGGTGCCGGGTTGTTCAGGCTGCAACTCGTGATCGTTGACGTGATAGGGGAAATTCAGCTGAGCACACTGATCGTCGTAGAGCGCTACGGAGAAATTCAGTGCCGGCAGCCACTCGCCGATGATCAGGTGGATGCGTTTGAACAGCGCTAACAAGTCCTCCGACGCATGCGCCGCCTCGGAAATCGCATACAACGCCGCTTGTCGCGATTCGGCTTGTTTGCGCTCGGTAATGTCACGGGCCACGGCAATGCGCAGTTGATCGACCTCCGACCAGCGCGCCGACCAGAGGATGTGGGCCACGCTGCCGTCCTTGCGTATGTAGCGGTTCTCGAAGTTGTGCTTGGGCTCACCGCCCATGATTTGACTGGCGGCCGCCAGGGTGCGCTGACGATCAGCCGGGTGCACCAGTTCGATCATCGGACGGCCGATCAACTCGTCTGGCGTGTAGCCGAAAACCCGCTCGCAGGCCGCGCTGACAAAAACGAAGCGGCCTTGCTTATCGACTGCACAAACGGCGTCCAGCAACAGGTCGATGAAACTCGCCAATGGCGCGGAGTTTGGGCTTTCCATGGTTCAGCGTGGGAGTCCAAGTCATGTAGCGTTTATCAACCATCCCTGACCTTGTGAGTGCTCATCCCTGCAAACAAAATCAAGCCCTGTTCGGCATCAGCCCTGGCAGTGCATGCACCAGCGCATTGATGGCGAACCCCATGAACATCACGCCACACAAACGGGTGATCAGCCGCTCATGCCGTTGATACAGCGCGCGCACCCGCTGCGCGCCGACAACGCCGGTGAGGATAGCGTAAGCCGACAACCCGCCCAGAAAGCTCAAGGCGATCAGCGCCGGCAGCATCGACCAGTTGAGCAATTCGGCGCGGCTGGATAACAGCGCGGTAAATGTCGCCACCGCGACCGGGTAAGCCTTGGGGTTGGTCAGGCCGAACACAATGCCGTGCCAGAACGGCCTGCGCGCCGCGCCTTGCGGTTCGTCATCGTTGCGGCGCTGGGCACGCACCGCCCGCCAACCGAGCCAGAACAGATACACCCCGCTGAGCACGCCGAGCACATCAAATGCGGTGCTGCCGATTTCCCGGGCGCCAACAATCGCGATCAACGCCGTGCTGCACCAAACCACATCCCCGAGCAGATGACCACACAGAAACCCTGCCCCCGCTCTGCGCCCATGCGCCGCGCCGATGCCGAACACCGCCAGCACACCAGGCCCCGGCGTGATGCCATAAATGAAACCCGAGGCCAGTACGGCCATTAACAACGATGGGGTCATGGAACACCTGCACATGACGACGCAAATGACGGCCAGTCTATATCAGCTCAACGCGTCGGGTCAGGACTCGTCGTAGAAACGCATGCCGGCGTACGGTTTCAGCCGACATGCTGCCAGCCGCGAAGCGAGGTTGCCGACGTGGGCTTCCAGTTTGTGGCCATCAGGGTCAAGGAAGTAGAACGACGCACCTTCGCTGCCGTTGTCTCGCCACTCCTGCACGTTCGCCGCTTTCAGCGTCTGCACGAAAAGCACGAAATCCCTGGCGTTCAGGCTGAAAGCGTAATGGGTATAGTCGGCATACGGCTCGCCGTCGCGCTTCGGATCAAGCGACAGACACAACCACAGCCCCGGCAGCGACAGATAGGCGCCGGCGTCCCACGTGGCTTCGACACGCAGATCAAGCACATCGCGATAGAACCCGATACTGCGGTTCAGATCGCGGACGGCGAGGGTCAGATGGTTAAGGCCTGTGAGCATCGGTTCAGTAACCTCTGAGGTCTTCAGGCACGACGTATTGTTGGCCGTCGTAGGTCAGGGTGATTCGGGTTTTCTTCAGGTTGGTGTTTTTTGAAACGCACTGTTTTCCCGATTGGGTGTTTTTCATTTTGGTGCCGCTGGTGGTGACGATCAGATCGGCGAAACCGTAGTGACTTGATGAACCGACCTCGATGGTTCTGCGGATCTTCCTGGCGTAACCCTCGCAATCACTCATGAATTCGCCGTTGTTCTTGTAGATCACCAAACCTTCCAGCACCGGGCGCAAGGTATTGCCCTCGCGGACATACAGCGCCAGATCGGTTTTCTCGTAGGGAATGGCGCGGGAACTGTGGACGAACTTCGAACGCAGGCCAAAAGCACGGACATCCGGCGCCAGTCGGTAGCGGCCTGTGTCGACACGCAGATCATCAAACCGCACGGCATCGGAGTTGTACGCGCCCGGTTTACGGTAAGTGGCGACGGGTTTGGCATTGCTGGCGTTGACGATCGCCAGATCCAGATCGAACACCCCTGCATCGTCGCCACCGGCATCAGCAAGGTAGGTGGACTTGACCGCGATCGCCTGACTCGGGAAGGCCGGCCAGACGATGCAGCGTGACAGTGATTGGCCGTCGAAAGCGTTTGTGGTGCAGGCGGCTTGGGCTTGGGCAGTGACAGCCAGAATACCGAGGGCGATAAGGAGTCTGGTGGGGGTAGACATGGTTCTTCCTTGATAAAAATCGTTGTTGGCAGGCTGGCTACAGACCTTTGAAACCTGGCGGCAGGACGTAAGACTTTCCGTCATAACGCAAGGTTGTCAAAACCGGTTTGTAGACGGTGGTTTTATCTTCACACGCGTCCCCTTCACCTTCGCTTTTCGTGCCTGTTTGCTGGGTTTTGACGATCAAGTCTGCGTAACCGTGGGAGCTCGTTTTAGCGATATCGATAGTTCTTGAGATCTCGAAGCGCTCCCCAGCGCAGTTGTCATCCCACTCGCCGCCGTACTCATAAACCACCAACTGACGCAGGACTGGGCGCAATTTTTCGCCCTCCCTGACGTAAAGCGAGAGCTGGCTTTCATCCATCGGATTGAGGCGAGAACCATTGGTGAGTCGTGCACGTAGACCAAATGCGCGAAGGTCGGGGGCGAGTTTGTAGCGCGCCGTATCCAGTGTCAGCTCGCGCAAGCTGGCGCCATCCATCACGAAAGCAGTGGCCTGGTGGTAAGTCGCAACCGGCTTCGGTTGCGCGTCTTTCAGCACCGACAGGTCCAGATCATGGGTGCTGAGCGCGCCAGCGGCGGCAGGCGTGAACCGGGTTTTGGCGCTGATGGTCAGTCCCGGGTAAGCCGGCCAGTCCTTGCAGACTGACAAATCCTCGTCACCCATTACCGGCGCCGGCGTGCAATCGGCAAACACCTGCCCCGCCATCAGCCACCCACACAGCGCCACACCGCCGATCAATCCAGACTTCATTGTCACATCCCGCTCCTCGATAGCTTTTCAGCCGCGCACTATCCCCTCCTGAACGAACGGTTTCAACCGAGTGAATGCTAAATGGCCAGTCGCTGATTCGGTCCCGACACACCAGTGGAGCTAGCCGGTGCCACGCAATGCACTGTCATCGCGAGACCGCTCATCCCCCCAAGAAACCGTGTTTCAACGCCCTATCAACTGTGGGTCAGCAAGCGGATCAACTGTGCGGATTCGTTCTTTGTTCCCAGCACCACGACCGAAGCGTCTTGCAAGCAGGCATCGCGGGCGATCCAGTCGATCTCGGCCGTGCCCCCGAGATCAAACGACTCGTCCACCGCCCCATCCTTCAGGAAGCCCCCCGTCAGCAGATTGCGATGCCCACCCGAGGTCTGACCCACGGTGACTATGCGCTGATCCGCAGAATCACCCACTGCAAACCCAGCAACCCAGCTCTTGAGTTCCTGCGGTTGCGTCGAAGCGCTAAGAACCGGCGCGCCGCCATTGAACGACGGATCAATTTCGCCGCCGTGGGTGATACCGGTCATGAACGCATGTTGACGTTTCTCCCCGCCTGCCGCCTCGACAGCGGCGCCGATCAAGAGTAAGCGCTGTGCCGACTGCTCTACGATGCCGTTCACCGAGCTTTCCAGCGGCGTGCCTTCATTGCGAATGTTCAACAACAACGTACCGTCATTGCCGAATGACTTCGCAACCTGTCCGGCATTGTCGAACGCCATGATCCACCCCTGATGGGTGACTTCTGTCTTGCCATAAACCAGTATCAGCCCACTGTTCAGTTGCGTGACGCCTTGCAACTGGATGGCGACGCCGGGGTGCGTGATGTAGATCCAGCCGTTGGCATTAAACGCGGTGTCATCGCTGCCATCGAGGAAAAAGCGCGCAAGCAGCGCGCCCCCCTGTTTCGACGTGGCGAAAAGCAACCTGTCGTGCGCCGCCGCTTTTTGGTCCGATTGCGCCAATTCAAGGCTTGCGGCCACCGCACCGAAGAGAGAAGGAACGCGCATGGGAACAATTTTGTAACCGCTCTGACCGTCACCGAACTCAAGATCAGGCGAACCGTCCGGCAGAAAGCGCGCAATGACTTGCTCGTAATCGACAGACGTCCCTTTGATGAGTCCGCACACCCAGATCCCGCCGCTCGCATCGATGCTGAGTGTCCCGCCGTGTGAGGGCACATCACGCCTGTATTGCCCCACGACATAGCCGGCCTGGCCAAAAGTCGGATCAAGATGACCATCGGCGAGCAGACGCGCCAAGCCATAACACACATTGCCCGATGCATCGGTGACGGTCGCACAAACCATGATCTGACCGGTGGGCGTTGTCGCCACACCCTGACCGACGGTCTTGCGTGCAGTGGGGAACTGCAGCGTTTGCAACCCGGCATTTGCAAAGGAACGATCGATTTCACCGGCTGACTGCGCTTCACGTGCGTTGGTTCGTGACATGTTCGTAGGCTCCTTACGAGATCGGGTTTGATCCGTTTCCCGGGCCATTCGATCCGAGTCAACCACAGACCACAACTGATAGAAATGACAGTCTTTTAGAAGAAATCGCAATTATTCATCGAACAAAAAAACCTAAAGAACTGTTACTTCTTACAGGTTCTCCAGCAAAAGAACCGTGCCAACCTCTCGCTTCACTCCACCCGGCAACGAGAGCACATCATGAGCACTTCGCCCCACTCCAACATTGAGTCCGTACCTGCCCCCGTCATCACCGACCCTGCCGCAGACACCAAAACGGGCCCGGCAACACTCTTACTGGGCGTCGGTGTACCTATGGCTTTTGTCGAAGTGTGGGACATCGAAAACACACAGTTGCACGGAAAAGGCCCCGTCAATGCAAATGGCCGATGGGCCTTTAGTTTCAGTGGCGATCTTGCGCAGGGACCACACCGTATTCACGCCCGCCAAACGTTCGACGACGAAACATCCCCATGGACTGACGTTCGTTTGTTTAATGTCCTCCTGCAACCGGATGTCGCTGCACCTGCGATTGGCACGCCGCAGGAAGGAGGACAGACGGATAACGCTGCGGTTCTATCAGGCGATGTACGACAGCCCGGTGGCATCGTGGACATTATTGACCTCGACGCCAACCTGTGGATTGCCTCGGCAACGGTGGAGGGTGACCTGAGTTGGCGAACACAGGCATCGATGTCGGCAGGCCCCCATCGGATTTCGGCCATTCACCGCGTGGCGGGCAAGGTTTCCGATTGGGCGCGTATCCGGACATTTACGGTCGCCAAAGGGTACATAAACCAGGCGAACAATCCATTCAAGGCTGTTCGCCCAATCCGCGCACTTCAAAACGCGTTGCGGAAAATCTCCTCGATCTGGCGCTGATCCGCCGCCCGTGGGTTGGTCAGGCCGCACGCGTCTTTCAGAGCATTGGTGGCCAGGATCGGGATGTCCGTGAGTTTGGCGCCCAGTTCACGCAAACCACCGGGGATCTCGACGTCGCCGGCCAGACAACGGATCGCGTTGATCGCCGCCTGAGCGCCCTCTTCAGGGCTGAAACCGCGAACATCGGCCCCCATGGCCTGCGCCACATCGGTCAAACGTTCAGCACACACCAACGCGTTAAACGTCTGCACATGAGGCAGCAACACGGCGTTGCACACGCCATGGGGCAAGTCGTAGAAACCGCCCAACTGGTGCGCCATCGCATGCACGAAGCCGAGCGAAGCGTTGTTGAACGCCATGCCCGCGAGGAACTGCGCATACGCCATGTTCTCCCGCGCGGTGAGGTCGCTGCCATCGCGCACGGCCAGGCGCAGATTGTTGCTGATCAGGGTCATGGCCTTCAGCGCGCAGGCGTCGGTGATCGGGTTGGCGGCGGTCGACACATAGGCTTCGATGGCGTGGGTCAGCGCGTCCATGCCGGTGGCGGCGGTCAGGCTTTTCGGCATGGCGACCATCAGCGCCGGGTCGTTGACCGACAGCAGCGGCGTGACGTTGCGGTCGACGATGGCCATTTTTACGTGGCGCGATTCGTCGGTGATGATGCAGAACCGGGTCATCTCGCTGGCGGTGCCGGCGGTGGTGTTGATGGCGACCAGCGGCAGTTGCGGCTTTGTGGATTGGTCGACCCCTTCGTAGTCGCGGATCTGCCCGCCATTCGTGGCACACAAGGCGATGCCCTTGGCGCAGTCGTGGGGTGAACCACCGCCCAGCGACACCACGAAATCACAGCGGCTTTCCTTGAGCAGCCCCAGCCCGGATTCGACGTTGGCAATGCTGGGGTTCGGTTTGGCGCCGTCGAAGATCACCGAATCGATGTCCTGCATCGCCAGTTTCTCGGCGACCATCGCCGCCACGCCCGCCTTGGCCAGCCCCGCGTCGGTGACGATCAGCGCCTTGCGAAAACCATAGTTGCGGATCGCGACCATGGCTTCATCCAGGCATCCGCTGCCCATTATATTTACGGCTGGAATGAAAAAAGTGCTGCTCATGCGCCTCTCCTGACTGGGGCCGAATCGACTGCTGCGATCCGGCGGACGCACACAGGATCGACTGATCGGTCACGGCGGATGTTGATCTGGCTCAATGCCCGCTCGTGATAAAGTCGCCGCCCATCAGCCCCTTTGTTTTGAGACCTCCCACGCAATGACCGATTTTCTGGATGTCGACGCCACTCTCGAAGACTGGAATGCCTTGCGCACCGCGACCGACTTCAAGGGTTTGCTGGTGGGTAACGGCGCCAGCCGCGCCGTGTGGGACGACTTCGGCTACGACTCGCTGTTCGAAAATGCCCGCACCGTGACAGAGAAACCGCTGAGCCCGTCGGAACTGGCCGTGTTCGACGCGATGCACACGCGCAGCTTCGAGCAGGTACTGGGCGCACTGAAAACCACCAGCCGGGTGAACAAGGCACTGGCCATCAGCTCAGCCGCACCGCGCAATCGCTACTACGCGATCAAGGAAGCGCTGATCAACACCGTGCACGCCGTTCATATCCCGTGGCGACGGGTTCAGGCCTCGACGCTGACCACGCTCAACGAAGAACTGGCGCGCTATCGCACGGTGTTTACCACCAATTACGACTTGCTCAACTATTGGGCGCTGCAGCACAAAAGCGAGGCCATTGACGATCTGTTCAATGGCACGAATGCAAGTTTTGATCTGAGTGAAAGTGCGACTGAAAAACCGCGCTTGCTGTATCTGCACGGTGGTCTGCACCTGGTGCGCAATCAGGACGGCACCGCGCGCAAACTGACCTCCACCGAGGGCACGCTGCTCGGCAGTTTTGCGATCAACAACACGATCAAAACCCTGGATGACGTGCCGCTGTTCGTCGCTGAAGGGCCAAGTGCCGAAAAACTCAAAACCATTCGCAGCTCGGATTATCTGTCGTTCTGTTATGCGCAGTTATTGGGGCATGGCGACAGTTTATGCATCTTCGGCCATGCCTTGAGTGAACAGGACGCTCACATTGTCCGGGCGCTGCGTTTGGCGAAACCGAACGCCGTGGCGATCTCGATTTATCCGCGCAGTGCGGCGTTCATTCAGCATCAGAAGCGGCATTACGCCAAGGTGTTTGAAGGGACTGGGGTTGAGTTGCGGTTTTTTGATGCCAAGACACATGCGTTGGGGAGCCCCAAGCTTTCGGTGCCCGTCGAGGTCTGATGTCCGCGGGCCTGACGCTTTCGCGAGCAAGCCCGCCCACCTGTTGATCTTCAGCGTTCCTTAGAGGACCGGCAGGGTCTTGTCCTTGATGGTTGTGGTTGGCCCGTTGGTCTTGACGCTGGCGATGCCTTTGGCGCAAGCGGCGTCTGAGGAGTACGACTCGCTGCTGCCGATGATCTGATGGTTGGCGGCCTTGAGGTTGAAGTACGGATGCCCGTCCTTCGTCGTTTTTTTCTCGTAGCGTTCATCCAGCGGGCTGTTGGTCTGCACCGAAGCAATGCCATTGTCGGCTGCCGCGCGGGTGGTGTAGAGCTCGCTGGTGAGAATGGTTTCAGCGTTGGCGGCTTTCAGCACAAACCTGAACTGGCCGTTGCTGCTTTTACTGACTTCGTACCATCCGGACATGCTCGTTTCTCCTTGGCGGTTGAGAGGTTTCGCGCCAATGAGTAAAGACCAGCCTCAGACTTCTGTCGCCTGAACCAGCCTCTTCGCAAGCAAGCGGCTCCCACATCTGGAACGCATTCCCCGTGTGGGCGCAGGCTTGCTCGCGAATGAGGCGACTCGGCCCCGGCTATTTCACCCGCGCCCGCACCACCGACAACGGCGTCTCAGCCACCCGGCGCTGACTCAGATACCGCGTACAACTCACCCGCAAAAACGACGCAAAGTTCACCACCTCTCCGCGATAATCCATCACCTCTTCGTACAGTTTGGCGATCAACTGGTTAGTGGTCATACCGTCGACCTCGGCGATTTCGCTGAGGATGTCCCAGAACTGGTTCTCCAGGCGCAACGTCGTCACCACCCCGCAGATGCGCAATGAACGCGAGCGCGATTCGTAGAGGATCGGGTCGGCCTTGACGTAGAGCTCGCACATGGGCGAATCCTCGTTACAGGGTGATTTGGGTGCCCAGCAGACCGAGGAACCCGGCCAGCCAGTTCGGATGCGCAGGCCAGGCCGGCGCGGTGGCCAGATTGCCTTGAACGTGGCCGTCGGTCACGGGGATGTCGATGTACGTGCCGCCCGCCAGTCGGACTTCCGGCGCGCAAGCCGGATAGGCGCTGCATTCACGTCCTTTTAGCACGCCCGCTGCCGCCAGCAACTGGGCGCCGTGGCAAACAGCAGCAATCGGCTTGCCGGCCTTGTCGAAGGCGCGCACCAGTTCGAGGACTTTTTCGTTCAGACGCAGGTATTCCGGGGCACGACCGCCGGGAATCAGCAGCGCATCGTAATCGGCCTCGCTGACCTTGGCGAAATCGAAATTGAGTGCGAACAGGTGACCGGGTTTTTCGCTGTAGGTCTGATCGCCTTCAAAGTCATGGATGGCGGTGCGCACGGTGTTGCCGGCAGCCTTGTCCGGGCACACGGCGTGGACGGTGTGACCGACCATTTGCAGGGCCTGGAACGGCACCATGACTTCGTAATCTTCGACGTAATCGCCGACCAGCATCAGGATCTTTTTCGCGGCCATGGGGAGGACTCCTCTGGGAAAGGGCTTGCGGGAGTATTCAAGGTAGACCTTATCGGGACGAGCAGGTAATAACCGACTACTACCGAGTTATCGTTCTTCGCGGGCAAGCCAGCACACAGGTTCTGCGTCGATCACAGGTTGTGTGTGGGACGCAAATACTCTGGGGCGAGCTTGCTCGCGAAGGGGCCCTGACAACCGACAGCTTCGTTGACTGTCAGCACGCCTTCGCGAGCAAGTCGAATCGGCGCACCGCCGCTGTCACAGGATCAGAGGTAACCATCCGCGCGCAGCAGGGTTTCCAGGCAGTGCTCGCTGATGTTGTAGAACGCCTTCAATTCCTGAATCTTCACCAGCAACTGAGCCGGGTCCACCGGTTCGGCGCGTTTGACCGCCAGAATCATCTTGTTCTTGTTGGTGTGATCCAGCGAGATGAACTCGAACACCTTGGTTTCGTAACCACAGGCCTCAAGGAACAGCGCACGCAGACTGTCGGTGACCATCTCCGCTTGCTGCCCCAGGTGCAAACCGTATTGCAGCATTGGCTTGAGCAGCGCCGGGCTCTGGATCTGCAAGCGGATCTGTTTGTGGCAGCACGGCGAGCACATGATGATTGAGGCGCCCGAACGGATGCCCGTGTGGATGGCGTAATCGGTGGCGATGTCGCAGGCATGCAGGGCGATCATCACGTCCAGCTCGCTCGGCGCGACGCTGCGCACATCACCGCATTTGAATACCAGCCCCGGGTGATCCAGCTTTGCCGCAGCGCTATTGCACAGGTTGACCATATCTTCACGCAACTCGACGCCGGTGACTTCGCCCTCGGCCTTCAAGGTGTTGCGCAAGTAGTCGTGAATCGCAAACGTCAGGTAACCCTTGCCCGAACCGAAATCCGCGACCCGCACCGGTTTGTCCAGCGCCAGCGGTGACGAGGTCAGGGCATGGCTGAACACTTCGATGAACTTGTTGATCTGCTTCCACTTGCGCGACATGGCCGGGATCAGCTCATGCTGCGCGTTGGTTACGCCCAGATCCTTGAGGAACGGACGGCTCAGCTCCAGAAAGCGGTTTTTCTCACGGTTGTGCTCAGCGGACGGAGCCTCACGCAATTGCTGAGGTTTGCTCCTGAAGAGCGAAGGCTTGCCCTTTTTGCTGTATTCGAGCTGTGCTTCGTCAGTCAACGCCAGCAAATGCGCATTTTTGAACGAGGCCGGCACCAGCGCGGCGATCATCGCTACGCCTTCCAGCAACGGCAGGTTCTTGGTGATGTCGCGGGTCTTGTAGCGATAAACAAAGGACAGGTTAGGCTGCGCCTTGACCGTCACTGGTTTGATGATGACCCGTTGCAAATCCGCCTCTTCGCCGACGTACTTGGCCAGCACCAGTTTGATGAAGCCGTTCTGTTCGAGGCTGGTTTGCAGCAGTTCGATGAACTGGGCGTGGTGATCCGGCGCAGATGGCGCGGTGGGGGCGGTGACGGACATGAACAAGCGGCCTCGGACGGGGCGAATCGGGAATGGCGGGTATTTTAGGGGGGATGCGGGTTGGGGACACGCTCTTATTTACCGAACGGCATAAACTGCGCCGGCCCCCTCACCACAAGGGACTGCTGCGCCCTGAGATTTAACCCAACACCACCAACCGATTCGGCAATTCATTGCGTACCTGCGTCACCGGCACATGCACTTTGAGCAATTCGCCACACGCCTCGATGCAGGTGACAAACCCTTGCAGCGTGCGCCCCTGCCGCACCTGCTCGGTAAACGCCGCGACAATGGCATCCCAGCTTTTATTGTCCAGTCGCCGGGAAATCCCCTCATCCACCAGAATCTCCACGTACCGCTCAGCCTCGCAGACAAAAATCAGCATCCCGGTGCTGCCCACCGTGTGATGCAGGTTCTGTTCGAGAAACTGCCGACGCGCCAGATTCGAGGCGCGCCAGTGACGCACCCGGCGAGGCACCAGATGAGTGGTGATCTTGGGCAAGCGAAACAACAGGCACAGCACAATGAAAATGCCCCACTGCACCAGCAGCAGACTGCGCATGGTGAGCCAGCCGGTCAGGTAATGCACAACGCCTGGTACCACCAGCGCCAGCAGGCTGGCCCACAGCAACGGGATGTACGCGTAATCGTCGGCGCGGGCGGCCAGCACGGTCACCAGTTCCGCATCGGTGTCGCGCTCGACGCGGGCGATCGCCTCGGCGACTTTGCGTTGTTCGTGTTCAGTCAGTAATGCCATGTCAAAGAGTGCCTGCTCATTATTGTTGTGTGCTCACCAGCCGCCCGACGAACCACCGCCGCCGAAACTGCCCCCGCCGCCGCTAAAGCCCCCGCCTCCACTGCCGCCGCCAAAACCTCCGCCACCACCGGAGCCGCCACGGCCGGCGGGAAGGATACCGAGCATCTGGCAGACAAACACCGTCAGGATGAACAACATCACTAAAAACACGAACAACGTCGGGTGCCGCGAGATGAAATCATCGGAAGGATCACCGCCGGGTTCATACACCGTTGACGGTTCGTCCAGCGGATTGCCCCCCAGCACCACCAGCATCGCCGCGACGCCATCGCTGATGCCTTTGCTGAAGTGGCCGGTCTTGAACGCGGGGGTGATGACTTGATGGATGATCACCGACGCCTGCGCATCGGTCAGCCGGTCCTCCAGGCCATAACCGACTTCAATGCGCAATTTGCGCTCGTCCCGGGCGACGATAAGCAATGCGCCGTTGTTTTTGTCTTTCTGGCCGATGCCCCAGTGCCGGCCCAGTTGCACGCCAAAATCTTCGATGGTGGTGCCTTGCAGATCCGGCAGCGTCACCACGACCAATTGCTCGCCGGTCGCCTGTTCGTGCGCCTGCAACTGCTGGCTCAGTTGCGCACGCACTGACGGCTCGATCATCTGCGCGTCATCCACCACCCGCCCGCTCAGCGCCGGGAACGTCAACTCGGCCCGGGCGCTGACGGCGAACAGCCACAGCATCAGCACCAGGCCCATTTTCAACACACGCATGGGCAACCTCGGATCAGAACTTCACTTCGGGCGCCTTTTCTGCACCGGGGGTGGTGGCTTCAAAGGTTTCGCGGATCGGCAGGTCGCTGTACATCACGCTGTGCCAGAGGCGTCCCGGGAAGGTGCGGATTTCAGTGTTGTATTTCTGCACCGCCAGAATGAAATCGCGCCGCGCCACGGCGATACGGTTTTCCGTGCCCTCAAGCTGCGACTGCAGGGCCAGAAAGTTCTGGTTGGCCTTCAGGTCCGGATAACGCTCAGAGACCACCATCAAACGGCTCAACGCGCCGCTCAGTTGATCCTGTGCCTGTTGGAACTGCTTGAGCTTTTGCGGGTTGTCGAGGGTGCTGGCATCCACCTGGATCGACGTCGCCTTGGCCCGCGCCTCGATCACGGCGGTCAGGGTCGCCTCTTCATGCTTGGCGTAGCCTTTCACCGTTTCGACCAGATTGGGGATCAGGTCGGCGCGGCGCTGGTACTGGTTCTGCACTTGGCTCCAGGCCGCTTTGGCCTGCTCGTCGAGGGTCGGGATGTTGTTGATGCCACACGCGGTCAATAGCGTGGCCAGCACCAGCAATGTGGCGACCTGCAGACGCGAGCGGTTGATTGGGCTGACATTCATCAAAGTGATGCTCCTTGGCACATTTCATTAAAAACCGTCGGCGAAAACTTCGGGACCGGCTCTTGGGGCATAATCGGCCTCGTCACTGGAATGCGACGGGCGAATGGGCTAAAAAGTGCCCTGCGCGTTCACGCTACCGAGTGTCGGCTGTGGTTTTTTGGCTCGGTATTTTTGAGCCGGCACCCGAACAACAATAGTCGCTCCCAACATTTTGGCTGGCCGGCATTGCATTGCCGCTTGGGCCCTTGAGAAAAACATTCATGAAGAAGCTGTGTTTGCTGGGTCTGCTCGTCAGCCTGGCCAGTCATCACGTATTGGCCGCCACGACCCCGGCGCCCCTGGAAAACAAGGACGCGTTCATCAGCCACCTGATGAGCCAAATGACCCTCGAGGAGAAGATCGGCCAGTTGCGCCTGATCAGCATCGGCCCGCAAATGCCCCGCGAACTGATCCGCAAGGAAATCGCCGCGGGCAACATCGGCGGCACGTTCAACTCCATCACTCGCCCGGAAAACCGGCCGATGCAGGACGCGGCCATGCGCAGCCGTCTGAAGATTCCGATGTTTTTTGCGTACGACGTGATCCACGGTCACCGTACGATTTTCCCGATTCCGCTGGCCCTGGCATCGAGCTGGGACATGGACGCCATCGGCCTGTCCGGACGCGTGGCGGCCAAAGAAGCGGCGGCCGACAGCCTCGACATCACCTTCGCGCCGATGGTCGACATCTCCCGCGATCCGCGTTGGGGCCGCAGCTCCGAAGGTTTCGGTGAGGACACCTACCTGACCTCGCGCATCGCCAAAGTCATGGTCAAGGCTTATCAGGGCCAGACCCCGAGCGCCGCCGACAGCATCATGGCCAGCGTCAAGCACTTTGCCCTGTACGGCGCGGTCGAGGGTGGTCGTGACTACAACACCGTGGACATGAGCCCGGTGAAGATGTACCAGGATTACCTGCCACCGTACCGCGCCGCGATTGATGCCGGCGCCGGCGGCGTGATGGTCGCGTTGAATTCGATCAACGGCATTCCGGCCACCGCCAACACCTGGCTGATGAACGATTTGCTACGCAAGGACTGGGGCTTCAAAGGCCTGGCGGTCAGCGACCACGGTGCGATCTTCGAGCTGATCAAGCACGGCGTGGCCCGCGACGGTCGTGAAGCGGCGAAGCTGGCGATCAAGGCCGGCATCGACATGAGCATGAACGACACCCTGTACGGCAAAGAGCTGCCGGGCCTGCTCAAGTCCGGCGAGATCGAACAGAAAGACATCGACAATGCCGTGCGCGAAGTGCTCGCGGCCAAGTACGACATGGGCTTGTTCAAGGACCCGTACCTGCGCATCGGCAAGGCTGAAGACGATCCGGCCGACACCTATGCCGAAAGTCGCATGCACCGTCGCGAGGCCCGTGAAGTGGCGCGTCGCAGCCTGGTGCTGCTGAAAAACCAGAACGAAACCCTGCCGCTGAAGAAAACCGCGAAAATCGCGCTGGTCGGCCCATTGGCCAAGGCGCCGATCGACATGATGGGCAGTTGGGCGGCGGCCGGTAAGCCGGCGCAATCGGTGACCCTGTTCGACGGCATGAGCAACGTGATCGGCGACAAGTCGAACCTGATCTACGCCCGTGGCGCCAACATCACCAGCAACAAGAAGGTCCTCGACTACCTGAACTTCCTCAACTTCGATGCACCGGAAGTGGTGGATGATCCGCGCCCGGCCAACGTGTTGATCGACGAAGCGGTGAAAGCCGCCAAAGACGCTGACGTGGTCGTTGCGGCAGTGGGCGAATCCCGCGGCATGTCACACGAATCCTCCAGCCGCACCGACCTGAACATCCCGCAAACTCAGCGCGAGTTGATCCGAGCCCTGAAAGCGACCGGCAAACCGCTGGTGCTGGTGCTGATGAACGGCCGTCCACTGACCATCCTTGAGGAAAAGGAATCGGCCGACGCCATTCTGGAAACCTGGTTCAGCGGCACCGAGGGCGGCAACGCCATCGCCGATGTGCTGTTCGGTGACTACAACCCGTCGGGCAAACTGCCGGTGACCTTCCCGCGCTCCGTCGGGCAGATTCCCACCTACTACAACCACCTGAGCATTGGCCGGCCGTTCACGCCAGGCAAACCGGGCAACTACACCTCGCAGTATTTCGATGACATCACCGGCCCGCTGTTCCCGTTCGGCTATGGCCTGAGCTACACCGGTTTCAGCCTGAACGACATGGCGCTGTCGTCGACCACCCTGAACGCCACCGGAAAGCTCGACGCCAGTGTCACGGTGAAAAACACCGGCAAGCGCGACGGCGAAACCGTGGTGCAGTTGTACATTCAGGACGTCACCGGTTCAATGATCCGCCCGGTGAAGGAACTGAAGAACTTCCAGAAAATCATGCTCAAGGCCGGCGAACAGAAAGTCGTGCACTTCACCATCACCGAGGATGACCTGAAGTTCTACAACGCTCAGCTCAAGTACGCGGCAGAGCCCGGCAAATTCAACGTGCAGATCGGTCTTGATTCGCAGGACGTGACGCAGCAGAGCTTCGAATTGCTGTAACTATTGAGGCCACACACGCCTGTGTGAGCGGGGCCTTTGTGGGAGGGGGCTTGCTCCCGAATGCGGTGTATCAGCCAAATAAATGCTGAATGACATGCCGCCTTCGGGAACAAGCCCCCTCCCACATTGGAATCCACTGGTTTCGGAGCTGGCGTTAACCGCGCCTGTCCAGCAGGTTGACCACCAACCGATCCACCCACCCCCACACCCGCTGCTTGACCCTGCGCCACAACGGCCGACGCTGCCACTCCTCCAGACTCACCCGCTGACTCAAGCCGAAGTCCTTCTCGAAACTCGCCCGCACCGCCGCCGTCAACGACGGATCGAGTGCCTCCAGGTTCGCCTCCAGATTGAAACGCAGGTTCCAGTGATCGAAGTTGCACGAGCCGATGCTCACCCACTCGTCCACCAGCACCATTTTCAGGTGCAGGAAACACGGCTGGTATTCGAAGATCTGCACCCCGGCCTTGAGCAGGCGCGGGTAGTAGCGATGCCCGGCGTAGCGCACGGACGGGTGATCGGTGCGTGGGCCGGTCAGCAGTAAACGCACATCGACACCACGAGCGGCGGCCTTGCGCAGGGAGCGGCGGATTTTCCAGGTCGGCAGAAAATACGGCGTGGCCATCCAGATGCGTTTCTGCCCACTGTTCAGGGCGCGGAACAGCGACTGCAGAATGTCGCGATGCTGGCGGGCGTCAGCGTAAGCCACACGGCCCATGCCCTCGCCTTTATCCGGCACACGGGGTAACCGCGGCAGGCCAAAATGCGCGGCCGGGCGCCAGGCGCGACGATAGCGGTTGGCGATCCATTGCCGGTCGAACAGCAATTGCCAGTCGATGACCAATGGACCGCTGATTTGCACCATCACCTCATGCCATTCGCTGGTGGCATGGCCTGGGGTCCAGAACTCGTCGGTGACGCCGGTGCCGCCGACCACTGCCGAACATCGGTCAACCAGCAGCAGCTTGCGATGATCACGATAGAAATTGCCAACCCAGCGCCGCCAGCTCAAACGATTGTAAAAACGCAGTTCGACCCCGGCCTGGATCAGGCGCTGGCGCAGAGAATGGGTAAACGCGAGGCTGCCGTAATCGTCGAACAGACATCGCACACGCACGCCGCGCTCGGCCGCCAGCACCAGCGCTTGAACGATGGTTTCGGCACAGGCGCCCGCCTCGACCAGATACAGCTCAAGTTCGATCTGTTCTTTGGCCTGGGCAATGTTCTGGAGCATGCGCGCAAAGAATTGCGGGCCGTCGATCAACAACTCGAAGTGGTTGCCGTCACGCCACGGAAACACTGCGCCGCGCATGTCAGCGCGCCGTGAAGATCAGCACCGCACCCACCGGCACCGACAGGCTGATGGCCGACAGACCGGCCAGTTTGCGCAAGCTTTCAATCCCCGGAGCGAGATCGAAATCCTCGGCATTGATCACCAGCGGCTCCAGCGTCACCACTTGGAAACGGCGGTCATCCAGACGTGTGGCGAGCAACTCGGCCGGATATTCATGTTGCTTGCCGTGCAGGTTGACGGTCAGCGGCAAACGTAATTCAAGCTGAGCGCCAGGGGCCAGATCGTTGATCGGGCGCAGGTCGATCCGGGTGGTGATGGTCGCCGCGGGAAACTGCTCGATCTGGAACAGCTCCTTGCGCATACGCTCGTCACGCAGGGGGATGCCGCTGTTGATCGAATCCAGCTCGACTTCGACTTCGGCGCGACCATTGGGGTCGACTTTGCCGTGCAACACCAGAAAACGCTGCACTTCGGCAAGGCTGGCGTTTTTCGTGCTGACGAACGACAGCCGCGACGACTCGCCATCCAGGTACCAATTGGCCTGCGCTGGCAGCGCAGCGGCGGCCAAAAACAGGCTGGACAGGGTTGCAAACAGGGAACGGTTGAACATTAAAGACTCGTGGGGCCAATAAACCTGAGCCGAACATTAACCGCCCGTGGCGTTATTGCAAACTTTCAATCCCCACCAGTCCATTGACTGGAAAAGTTCCCGTGGGCGGGCTTGCTCGCGAAAGCGCCGGCACAGGCAACATTTGTGGTGACTGACACACAGCCTTCGCGAGCAAGCCCGCTCCCACCGGGGGACGAGCACATCAAGGATTGAGGCGGCAGCCTTGGCGTTCGCCCAACCACCGGGCACTGTTGCTGCGCCCCATGCCGCTGACGGTGATGGTCTTGCTGGCGGGCTCATCGGTGAAACGGCTGGTCGGCAGCCACTGTTTCACATAGCCCCGGCAGTATTCGGCCTCGTTGCTCATCACGTAGCGACACGAACAATATTCCTTGGCGGTGTAGGCACTGATGATGTCGGGAAAGGCCCACAGGTTTTCGCGTTCATATCCGACCCAGCCCAACAGCATGACCGACAGCACCAGCAAGAAGCGCTTCATGGCTGCACCGCCTCCAGCACGCGTTTGATCAATTCGTTGTGGCGATAGCGGCCGTCGCGATCATCGGCGTAGCGCACGATCACCAGGTTTTCGCTGGGGATGACGTACAAGGCCTGGCCCCAATGGCCGAGGGCGGCAAAGGTGTCGGGCGGTGCGTCGGGCCACGGCGATGGCGCGCCGTCCGCCGGGCGATTAAGCCACCAGTGGCCGCCGGGGACGGCTTCGTCCTGATGGGCCTTGTAGCCGGCGAAGGGTTTGAGGTTGAAGGCGAGCCAATCCCTGGGCAGCAATTGCCGATCAGCCCAGCGCCCGTCGCGGGCCATCAACAGACCGACCCGCGCCAGATCCCGTGCGGTCAGGTAGGCATAAGACGAGGCGACAAACGTACCGCTGGCATCGCGTTCCCACACGGCATGACGGATGCCCAACGGGTCGAACAGGGCCGTCCACGGATAGTCCGGATAACGCGGCGGACCGACAATGGTTTTCAGCGCGGCCGACAACAGATTGCTGTCGCCGCTGGAATAACGGAACGCCTGTCCCGGTGCCGCAAAGCGGTCATGATTCGCCGTGAACGCCGCCATGTCGCGATGACCACGGGTATAAAGCATCGCCACCACCGAGGATTTGAGCGGCGCGTATTCGTAGTCTTCCTGCCAGTCGAGGCCAGAGGCCCAGTGCAGCAGATCGGCCATTGTGATGGCGGGGTGTTTTTCCAGCGCCGGGTAAAACTTCACGGCGGGATCATCAAGCCTGAACAGGCCTTCGCCGTACGCCACACCCAGGACTGTGGCCATCAGACTTTTGCTGATCGACCAGGTCAGGTGCGGGGTGTCGGCAGTGGTCGGGCCGGCGTAGCGTTCGTAGACGATCTGGCCATCGCGGATGATCAGCAAGGCGTCGGTGCGGACACCTTGGCGAGTGGTGTCGTCGCGGGGCGGGAAAGCGTAGGCCTCCAGTTTCTCAACCGCAGGGCCAGTGAGCTGCGGGCCCGTCGGCCATTGCTCGCCGGGCCATTGCCCGGCCTGAACGGTGAAGCTGATCAGCAGCAGGAGCAGGCCTTTGAACATGGTGAGAGCTCTTGAAAATAACCTGCTGAGGGTAGTCGGGGTTTATGACAGATGTGTGGTGTTTTCAGGGCCTCTTCGCGAGCAAGTGTTCGAGTTCCTTCAGTTGAAATGCAATCAAACTGTGGCAGCGGGCGTGCTCGCGAAGAGGCCGGTCAGGCCTGCGCCAAAGCCTTGGCCAACCGCTTGGCCCTGGCCCCCGAAGCCAATTGCATCACGCCTTGATCACGCTGCCACATCGCCGCCCACTCGGAATGTCCCTCGCTCAACGCTAGATCGACTTCAGGCTTGAGCGCGTCAAACTGCGCAAACAACCCACCCAGCAACACATGCCCGGCCCGGGTATTGGGTGGCTGGCGACTCATTTCGGCACACCCGGCCAACAACGCCAGCAAGCGTAATTGCAGCGCTTGTGGCCAATCGCTGTCCTGCCCGACGCCATACAACCACGCGGTCATCGCACTCAACACATAGACATCTTCCAGGGTGCGGAACGGTTTGACGTAAGCATCCCAGCCATCCCCGGCGAGCAATTCGCACAGGGCGCCATCGAGGTGGAGCCGACCATGGCTGATGTCCGGCATCAACGGCAGCGCCGGCAGTTTTTCCACACGCACACCGGGTTCGCCGGGATACACCACCGCCAGGCTCAGGCGCGGCGTCTGGCCGGGTTCTTCACTGCGCGCGGCGATCAGCAGCCAGTCCGCCGCATCGCCAGCGGTGACGAAATCCTTGCGCCCGCTCAGATGCAAATCGGTCAGCCGCGTTTGCATATCCGCCGGGCGCAAACTGCGCTGTTCAGTCGCACACAACGCCCCAAGGCTCAGCGGTGCGCTGGGCCAAAGCATGCGCAACGCCGCTTGATAACCGACCAGAAACGCCAGCCCCGGCGTTGCCATCAACCGCCCTCCCGCCACCGCCAATTCGAACGGCGTGACGTTGCCCAGCGTGTGCAACAACGCCGCAAAACCTTCCGCCAGGTCAGCAACGACGGGCAATCGTTCACGGCTTTCAAGCAGATCGGGCCAAGGCATAAGAGGCTCCTCGTGGGTTGTCATATAAGCATCACCAAACGTTCATGGCGATGACACCGGGGCTACATAGCCTGACTTTGCACAACACGGCTGCATAAAGAAAGTCGATCGGCTGCAACCCACGACGGGTTAAAGGCCCGTACGGAGATTCACATGACTCAGATCGCCCGCATCAGCGACACCGGCAATGAACGCCGCCTGCAAGCCGAACGCCTGATCGGCGCCGAGGCCTTGCAGCAAGCCCAGGCCTTGCGCTTCAACGTCTTCAGCGGCGAGTTCAACGCCAAACTGAAAGGCGCTGAACGAGGTCTGGACATGGATGATTATGATGTTCACTGCAGCCACATCGGTGTGCGAGACCTGAACACCGGCCGCCTGGTGGCGACCACTCGTTTGCTCGACCACACCGCCGCCAGCAGCCTGGGCAAGTTCTACAGCGAAGAAGAATTCAGCCTGCATGGCCTGGCGCATTTGAAAGGCCCGATCCTGGAAATCGGCCGCACCTGCGTCGACCCGGCCTACCGCAACGGCGGCACCATCGCCGTGCTGTGGGGCGAACTGGCCGAAGTGCTCAATCAGGGCGGATACAGCTATTTGATGGGCTGCGCGAGCATCCCGATGCAGGACGGCGGCGTGCAGGCTCACGCGATCATGCAGCGTCTGCGTGAACGTTATCTGTGCACCGAACATTTGCGTGCCGAGCCGAAAAATCCGCTGCCGGCCCTGGATATTCCCTCCAACGTGATTGCTGAAATGCCGCCGCTGCTCAAGGCCTATATGCGCCTGGGCGCGAAAATCTGCGGCGAGCCGTGCTGGGACGAAGACTTCCAGGTCGCCGACGTGTTCATCCTGCTCAAGCGCGATGAACTCTGCCCGCGCTACGCCAAGCACTTCAAGGCAGCGGTGTAATGCGCCGTTTGCGGGTGTACGCGCGAGTCGCGCGAGTGCTGCTGGTGGTGACGCTGGGGTTGACCATGGCCAGTGTTTTCGGGATGTTTGAGCGCATTGGCCTGGCCCATTCGATGGAGCGCCGGCAGCGCTGGTCGCGCTTTTTCATGGCGCGCCTGAGCAACGCCCTGCCCTTTCGCGTGAGCGTTCACGGCGAGCTGCCGAAACAGCCGATGCTGTGGGTCAGCAACCACGTTTCATGGACGGATATTCCGCTGCTCGGCATGCTCACGCCGCTGTCGTTTCTGTCCAAGGCCGAAGTACGCACCTGGCCGGTCGCCGGTTGGCTCGCGGCGAAGGCCGGCAGCCTGTTCATCCGCCGGGGTTCGGGCGATAGCCAGTTGATCCGCAAGCAGATGACCCGTCACCTGCAAACCGACCATCCGCTGCTGATGTTCCCTGAAGGCACCACCACCGACGGCCGTTCGCTGCGCACCTTTCATGGTCGCCTGTTGTCGGCGGCGATTGATTCCGAGGTGATGCTGCAACCGGTAGCGATCCGTTATCTGCGTGACGGTGAAATCGACGCGTTGGCACCGTTCATTGGTGACGATGACCTGCTGTCGCACTTGATGCGTCTGTTCAGCAATGACTGCGGCGATGTCGAAGTGCATCTGCTCAAGCCGATTGCCTGTCAGGGGCGCGAGCGGGCGGCGCTGGCGTTCGAGGCACAGCAGGCGGTGCAGAAGGCGTTGTTTGGGGCGATCCCGGACACCCAACAGACCCCGATGCGCCCGGCAATCGCGGCCTGATACACAGGCTCCCACAGCGGCCGTGCCCCCTGTGGGAGCAAGCTCCCACATCAGGTTTTCAAGGGCTCGGCGTGTCGGGCGAAATCCTGAAGTTGTGGGTAGAACAACGCAAAATCCTCACTCAACGGCTCATACAAACGCCGCAATTCCTGCATCGCACCCGCCAGCTCTTGCGGCCGGGTCAAGCGTCGGGAGATCCCGCGCAACACCTGCTCCAGCACTTCAAACTCCTGATAAGACCCCAGCCAGTCATTGGCAACCATGTGCGGCGCGATCTTCGCCAGACGCTCGGGCAGTTGTCGCTCAAGCGATAGCACCCGATAGACGTCCGTCGTGAACTGCTCCAGCGGCTGCTCGGCGTACAAACGCCAGTCTCGCGCCAGACAATGGTCGAAAAACACGTCGAGGACGATCCCGGCATAACGTCTTCGAGTAGCGCAAAACCGCCGCAACGCGACGTCCACCTGCGGATGGCGATCGGTGAAGACATCAATCCGCCGGTGCAACTGGATGGCCGCCTCGACCTCCGGCGCAAACTGCCCCTGCAGCCGGCCTTTGACGAAGTCGCCATACAAACTGCCGAGTAATTGGCCCGGGCGCTGGCCACCGAGGTGCAAATGTGCGAGATAGTTCATGGGCGCAGCTTAGCACTGCGCCTTCATCGTTACACTCAACGTATCGTTATAACCCGATATACCGATTTACACGGTCGTCAGATCAAAAACATATTGGTATATCGCGAAATACCGATTTAAAGTTCGCCTCATCGCGATATAGCGCTACAGACATCACGAGCCAAGCCATGAACCTCGACCTCGACGAAATAATAAAAGCCCTGGCACACCCAGTACGACGAGACATCCTCATCTGGCTGAAAGACCCCAAAGTCCAGTTTCCGGAACAGATTCACAACCACGAGTACGGCATCTGTGCCGGGCAGATCGACCAGCGCTGCGGCCTGTCGCAGTCGACGGTGTCCGCCCACCTCGCCACGCTGCAACGCGCCGGGCTGATCAGCAGCCAGAAGGCCGGTCAGTGGAACTTCTTCAAGCGCAACGAGGACGTGATTCAGGCGTTCCTCGACGCCATCGTCAAAGAGCTCAGCGCTCCCCCAAGGAATTGATGCACATGCCCCTCTCGCTACTTATTCTGGCCTTGAGCGCCTTCGCCATCGGCACCACCGAGTTCGTCATCATGGGCCTGCTGCCCGATGTGGCGGCCGACCTTGGTGTGTCGATCCCCGGCGCCGGCTGGCTGGTGACCGGTTACGCCTTGGGCGTGGCCATCGGTGCGCCGTTCATGGCACTGGCCACCGCCAAACTGCCGCGCAAGGCAGCATTGGTCGCATTGATGGGCATTTTCATTGTCGGCAACCTGCTCTGCGCCATTGCAGGTGATTACAACGTGCTGATGTTTGCCCGTGTCGTCACCGCGCTGTGCCACGGTGCATTCTTCGGTATCGGCTCGGTGGTGGCGGCCGGTCTGGTGGCACCGAACAAACGCGCTTCGGCAGTCGCGTTGATGTTCACCGGCCTGACCCTGGCCAACGTGCTGGGAGTGCCGTTGGGGACTGCGCTGGGTCAGGAAGCCGGCTGGCGTTCGACCTTCTGGGCAGTGACCGTCATCGGTGTGATTGCGCTGATCGGCCTGATCCGCTTCCTGCCGGCCAAGCGTGACGAAGAAAAACTCGACATGCGCGCCGAACTCGCCGCCCTCAAAGGCGCCGGCATCTGGCTGTCGCTGAGCATGACCGCGCTGTTCGCAGCCTCGATGTTCACCCTCTTCACCTACGTCGCCCCGCTGCTTGGCGATGTCACCGGTGTTTCGCCAAAAGGCGTGACCTGGACCCTGCTGTTGATCGGCCTCGGTTTGACGGTCGGCAACATCATCGGCGGCAAACTGGCAGACAAACGCCTGGGCGCCACCCTGATCGGCGTGTTCGTGGCGATGGCGGTGGTTTCCACTGTGCTGAGCTGGACCAGCGTCGCGCTGATCCCGACTGAAATCACCCTGTTCCTCTGGGCGACCGCTTCCTTCGCTGCCGTGCCGGCCCTGCAAATCAACGTGGTGACCTTCGGCAAGGCTGCACCGAATCTGGTGTCGACCCTGAATATCGGCGCCTTCAACGTCGGTAACGCCCTCGGCGCCTGGGTCGGCGGCAGCGTTATCGCCCACGGTTTCGGGCTGACCAGCGTGCCTCTGGCCGCAGCCGCCCTGGCAGTGCTCGCCCTGCTGGTGACCCTGATTACTTTCCGTCAGAACGGCAATGCCGGTCTGGCTCCTGCTACCCACTGATTAACCACTTCACTGACGAGGGTTGTACACATGGCAACTATTTTCGATCCGATCAAACTGGGCGACGTCGAGCTGTCCAATCGCATCATCATGGCCCCGCTGACCCGTTGCCGCGCCGACGAAGGCCGCGTGCCGAACGCGCTGATGGCCGAGTATTACGTGCAGCGCGCCTCTGCCGGCCTGATTCTGAGCGAAGCGACTTCGGTGACACCGATGGGCGTCGGTTACCCGGACACCCCAGGCATCTGGTCGAACGATCAAGTGCGCGGCTGGGCCAACGTGACCAAAGCCATTCACGGCGCTGGCGGCAAGATTTTCCTGCAACTGTGGCACGTCGGCCGGATTTCTCACCCCTCGTACCTCAACGGTGAGGCGCCGGTCGCACCGAGCGCCATCCAGCCCAAAGGTCACGTCAGCCTGGTGCGTCCACTGGCCGACTACCCAACCCCACGCGCACTGGAAACCGCTGAGATCGCCGACATCGTCGACGCCTACCGCACCGGTGCCGAGAACGCCAAAGCCGCCGGTTTCGACGGCGTGGAAATCCATGGTGCCAACGGTTACCTGCTCGACCAGTTCCTGCAAAGCAGCACCAACCAGCGCACCGACAACTACGGTGGTTCCCTGGAAAACCGTGCACGTCTGCTGCTGGAAGTGACTGACGCCGCCATCGAAGTCTGGGGCGCCGGGCGTGTTGGTGTGCACCTGGCACCGCGTGCGGACTCCCACGACATGGGCGACGACAATCTGGCTGAAACCTTCACTTACGTGGCTCGCGAGCTGGGCAAACGCGGCATCGCGTTTATCTGCTCGCGCGAGAAAGAAGGCGCCGACAGCCTCGGCCCGCAACTCAAGGAAGCTTTCGGCGGCCCGTACATCGTCAACGAACGTTTCACCAAGGACAGCGCCAATCAATGGCTGGCGGCCGGCAAGGCTGACGCCGTGGCGTTCGGCGTGCCCTTCATTGCCAACCCGGATCTGCCGGCACGCCTGAAGGCCGATGCGCCGCTGAACGAGCCGCGTCCTGAGCTGTTTTACGGCAAAGGCCCGGTTGGCTACATCGACTATCCGACGCTGTAACTCTTAATGCAGGAACGCAAAAGCCCCGACTCGCAAGAGCCGGGGCTTTTTCTTGGGGCCCGGTATTGGGGCCGCTAACATTCCTTCACACAGGCGACACAAATTCCCTACAAAATGCGTGGCTGGCTACCGATAAACTGCGAACCGCAAACGTATATAAAAACGGGCCAATTGACATAAGCTGTGCCCATTACGCGCTTGTTTTCATCGGCGCAAACTGGGGCTCAGGCGCAGCATGTCCAACCCTGTATCGACCCAGCGCTCGGCTTCGGCATGCAGTTCGAAGCTGTCCGGGGCCAACAGCCAGCCATACAGGAGGCCATCGATATAAGCATGAATGCTGATGGCCGCTCGGGCAGTGTCGAGATCTTCTGGCAACTGGCCGCGATTCACCGCATTACGCAGGGTCAGCCCGATACGCACATTGCAATCGAGACTGGCCGTCCGGCGCTGCTGGCGCAGATCGCACATTTCATCGGTGAATTCGCACTTATGAAACAGAATTTCGTTGATACGCCGGGTCTTCGGGTCCAGAGCAACTTGATGAAACAAATGAATCAGCAGCTTGCGCATGCAGCCCAGCGGGTCGAGTTCATCCTCGCTCTCACTGGCCTTGGCCAGTTCATCCAGCGGCTCGTGCAAGCTATCGAGCATGGCCTGGACCAGGTCGGCCTTGTTGCTGAAATGCCAATAAATGGCGCCGCGCGTGACGCCGGCCATGCTCGCGATATCCGCCAGCGTCGTACGAGCGACGCCCCTTTCATAGAACGCTTTCTCTGCCGCTTCCAGAATCTGGCTGCGGGTTTCTTGAGCTTCCTCTTTGGTACGACGGACCATGACAGTAAAACCTCAAACAGGATGTTTCAGGGATGGCTGAATATCCGCTGAATAACGAGGGGGCGATCTCTCGCGGATCGACTCCCCGGCCTACAATTTCGAACCTTGCGACGTATTTTGTAACAGGGTGGATACGACGCCAAGGTGTTTACAAACAACCATGAACGTAAGTATATTCATTAGCAAGCTACTTATCCACCCGGCAGTTTTTTTTACTTCCACACTTCTTGTGCGCTTTTCGCGCGCCTGACCCGAGGATTTTCATGCAATTCAAGCCAGCTGTTACCGCTCTGGTCACTGCCGTCGCCCTGGCATCGCTGCTCAGCGGATGTAAAAAGGAAGAAGCGGCCCCAGCCGCTCCGCCTCCTCAGGTCGGCGTCGTCACCCTGCAACCACAAGCCTTCACCCTCACGTCCGAACTGCCGGGCCGCACCAGTGCGTTCCGCATCGCTGAAGTTCGCCCTCAGGTCAACGGCATCATTCTCAAGCGACTGTTCAAGGAAGGCGGTGACGTTAAAGCCGGCCAGCAGTTGTACCAGATCGATCCGTCGGTCTATGAAGCCACCCTGAAAAGCGCCGAAGCCAACCTGCGTTCGACCAAGTCGATCTCCGACCGCTACAAGCAACTGGTCGATGAACAGGCCGTCAGCCGCCAGGAATACGACACCGCCGTGGCCAACCGCATGCAATCGGAAGCGTCGCTGCAAAGCGCGCAGATCAACGTGCGTTACACCAAGGTTTATGCGCCGATTTCCGGCCGTATCGGCCGCTCTTCGGTGACCGAAGGTGCGCTGGTCAGCAACGGCCAGACCGACGCCATGGCGACGATCCAGCAGCTCGACCCGATCTACGTCGATGTGACCCAGTCGTCAGTTGAATTGCTGGAACTGCGCCGCGAGCTGGAAAGCGGTCGTCTGCAAAAATCCGGCGACAACGCTGCAGCGGTCAAGCTGACCCTGGAAGACGGCAGCCAGTACAAGCTCGACGGTAAGCTGGAATTCTCCGAAGTATCGGTCGATCCGACTACCGGTTCGGTAACCCTGCGCGCGGTCTTCCCGAACCCCGACCACACCCTGCTGCCTGGCATGTTCGTCCGCGCCCAGTTGCAGGCAGGTGTCAACGCCGCCGCCATTCTGGCGCCGCAACAAGGCGTGACCCGCGACCTCAAAGGCACCCCGACCGCACTGGTCGTCGGCGCCGACAACAAGGTCGAACTGCGTCAGCTCAAGGCCAGCCGCACCGTCGGCAGCAAATGGCTGATCGAAGACGGCCTGAAGGCTGGCGATCGTCTGATCACCGAGGGGCTGCAATACGTGCGCCCAGGTGTTCAGGTCAATCCGACCGAAGCGACCAATGTTGACACCAAGAACCCGGCCCCCGCACAGGCAGCTGATAAAGCCGCCGGCGGCAAAGGGGAGTAACCCATGTCAAAATTCTTCATCGACCGTCCGATTTTCGCCTGGGTAATTGCCCTGGTGATCATGCTGGTCGGGGCACTATCGATCCTCAAGTTGCCGATCAACCAGTACCCGAGCATTGCGCCACCGGCCATTGCGATCTCCGTGACCTACCCGGGCGCTTCGGCGCAAACCGTGCAGGACACCGTGGTTCAGGTGATCGAACAACAGCTCAACGGTATCGACAACCTGCGTTATGTGTCGTCGGAAAGTAACTCCGACGGCAGCATGACCATCACCGCGACCTTCGAGCAAGGCACCAACTCCGACACCGCGCAGGTGCAGGTTCAGAACAAACTGAACCTCGCGACTCCGCTGTTGCCGCAGGAAGTGCAGCAACAAGGTATCCGTGTGACCAAGGCAGTGAAAAACTTCCTCATGGTGATCGGCGTGGTGTCGAGCGACGGCAGCATGAACAAGGACGACCTGTCCAACTACATCGTGTCGAACATGCAGGACCCGATCTCGCGCACTGCCGGTGTCGGTGACTTCCAGGTCTTCGGTGCCCAGTACGCGATGCGCATCTGGCTCGACCCGGCCAAGTTGAACAAGTACAGCCTGACCCCGTCTGATGTCAGTGCCGCGATTTCGTCGCAGAACGTTCAGGTTTCCTCCGGTCAGCTCGGTGGTTTGCCGGCGCTGCCTGGCCAGCAACTGAACGCCACGATCATCGGCAAGACCCGTCTGCAAACGGCCGAGCAGTTCAAGGCTATTCTGCTGAAGGTCAATCAGGATGGTTCGCAAGTGCGTGTCGGCGACGTTGCTGACGTGCGCCTGGGCGGAGAGAACTCCAGCATTTCTGCCCAGTTCAACGGCAAACCGGCTTCCGGTCTGGCGGTGAAACTGGCCAACGGTGCCAACGCCCTCGATACAGCCAAAGCGCTGCGCAAAACGATTGACGATCTCAAGCCGTTCTTCCCGCAAAGCATGGAAGTGGTGTTCCCGTATGACACCACCCCGGTGGTGACCGAGTCGATCAAGGGTGTGGTTGAAACCCTGGTTGAAGCGATCGTACTGGTGTTCCTGGTGATGTTCCTGTTCCTGCAGAACTTCCGCGCCACCGTCATCACCACGATGACCGTGCCGGTGGTATTGCTCGGCACGTTCGGCATCCTCGCTGCCGCCGGTTTCAGCATCAACACGCTGACCATGTTCGGTATGGTGCTGGCCATCGGCTTGCTGGTGGACGACGCGATCGTCGTGGTGGAAAACGTCGAGCGCGTGATGGCCGAAGAAGGCTTGTCCCCGAAGGAAGCGACCAAAAAGTCCATGGGCCAGATCCAGGGCGCATTGGTCGGTATCGCCCTGGTTCTGTCGGCGGTACTGCTGCCGATGGCGTTCTTCAGCGGCTCCACGGGTGTGATCTACAAGCAGTTCTCGATCACCATCGTTTCGGCGATGGCCCTGTCGGTACTGGTTGCGCTGATTTTCACCCCGGCGCTGTGCGCCACCATGCTCAAACCGATTGCGAAAGGTGAACACGACACACCGAAAAAAGGTTTCTTCGGCTGGTTCAACCGCAACTTCGACCGTGGTGTCAGAAGTTATGAGCGCGGTGTCGGCAACATGCTGCAGCGCAAAGCCCCGTATCTGTTGGCCTATTTGCTGATTGTTGTCGGCATGATCTGGCTGTTCACTCGCATTCCAACCGCGTTCCTGCCGGAAGAAGACCAAGGCGTATTGTTCGCGCAGGTGCAAACCCCGGCCGGTTCCAGTGCCGAACGCACCCAAGTCGTCGTCGACGAGATGCGTTCCTACCTGCTGGATAAAGAGGCAGGCGCAGTGGCGTCGGTGTTCACCGTGAACGGTTTCAACTTCGCCGGTCGCGGTCAGAGTTCGGGTCTGGCGTTCATCATGCTCAAGCCGTGGCACGAACGTGACGCCAGCAACAGCGTGTTCGCGCTTGCACAGCGTGCCCAACAACACTTCTTCAGTTTCCGCGATGCGATGGTGTTTGCCTTCGCCCCGCCAGCGGTACTGGAATTGGGTAACGCCACCGGTTTCGACGTGTTCCTGCAGGACCGCGCCGGTATCGGTCACGAAAAACTGATGCAAGCACGTAACCAGTTCCTCGGTCTCGCGGCGCAGAGCAAGGTGCTCTACCAAGTACGTCCGAACGGCCTGAACGACGAACCGCAATACCATCTGGAAATCGATGACGAGAAAGCCCGAGCCCTTGGCTTGAGCCTTTCCGACATCAACAGCACGCTGTCGATTTCCTTCGGTAGTAGCTACGTCAACGACTTCATCGACCGTGGTCGGGTCAAGAAGGTTTACGTGCAAGGTCAGGCTGGCGCTCGCATGAGCCCTGAAGACTTGAACAAGTGGTACGTACGCAACAGTGCCGGGACCATGGTGCCGTTCTCCGCCTTCGCCAAAGGCGAGTGGATCTATGGCTCGCCGAAACTGGCCCGTTACAACGGCGTAGAAGCGATGGAAGTGCTCGGCTCTCCGGCGCCGGGTTACTCCACCGGTGAAGCGATGGCCGAAGTCGAAGCGATTGCCAAGAAGCTGCCGGCCGGCGTCGGTATCTCCTGGACCGGTCTGTCCTACGAGGAACGTCTGTCGGGCTCGCAAGCGCCAGCGCTGTACGCCCTGTCGCTGCTGATGGTGTTCCTGTGTCTGGCGGCGCTGTATGAAAGCTGGTCGATTCCGATCGCGGTCATGCTCGTGGTGCCACTGGGGATCATCGGTGCACTGTTGGCCACCAGCCTGCGCGGTCTGTCCAACGACGTGTACTTCCAGGTGGGCCTGTTGACGACTATCGGTCTGGCGGCTAAAAACGCCATTCTGATCGTCGAATTCGCCAAGGAACTGCATGAGCAAGGGCGCAGTCTGCGCGATGCGGCGATTGAAGCGTGCCGCATGCGTCTGCGACCGATCATCATGACCTCGCTGGCCTTCGTACTCGGTGTTGTACCGTTGGCGATCTCCACCGGCGCAGGTTCAGGCAGTCAACATGCGATCGGTACTGGCGTAATCGGCGGTATGCTCACGGCCACGATCCTGGCGATCTTCTGGGTCCCACTGTTCTTCGTCACCGTGTCGTCCATTGGCCAGCGCAAAAACGCCGGCAAGGATGACGCCAAAGAAACTCCTAAAGAGGCTGGCCAATGAGCAAGTCGCTACTCTCCCTCGCAGTCGCCGCCTTCGTGCTGAGCGGTTGCTCGCTGATACCTGATTATCAGCAGCCTGAGGCTCCGGTCGCAGGCCAGTACCCACAGGGCCCGGCGTATTCGCCGGCCCAGGCACCGGCGCAAGCTGCTGCCGAGCAGGGCTGGAAGCAGTTTTTCCATGACCCGGCCCTGCAACAGCTGATCCAGGTCTCGCTGGAAAACAACCGCGACCTGCGTGTTGCGGCACTGAACATCGACGCTTATGCGGCCCAGTACCGCATCCAGCGCGCCGACCTGTTCCCGGCGGTTTCGGCCAATGGCAGCGGCAGTCGTCAGCGTCTGCCGGCGCGTGCGTCGCAGACCGGCGAGTCGATGATCAGCAGCTCCTACTCCGCCACGGTCGGCGTCAGTGCCTACGAACTCGACCTGTTCGGTCGGGTTCGCAGCCTGAGCGAACAAGCGCTGCAACAATACTTCGCCACCGAAGAAGCGCGCCGCAGCACCCAGATCAGCCTGGTTGCCAGCGTCGCCAATGCGTATATGACCTGGCAGGCCGACAAAGAACTGCTCAAGCTGACGCAAGACACCCTCGGTGCCTTCGAAGAAAGCTTTAAGCTGACCAGCCGCAGCAATGAAGTCGGTGTCGCTTCGGCACTGGATCTGGCTCAGTCGCGTACCTCGGTGGAAAACGCCCGTGCCCAATTGGCGCGTTATACCCGTCAGGTCGCGCAGGATGAAAACAGCCTGACCCTGCTGCTCGGCACCGGTATCCCGGCCAATCTGCAAGCGGCCAAACCGCTGGCCGACGACCTGCTCAGCGACGTACCGCCCGGTCTGCCCTCGGATCTGCTGCAACGTCGTCCGGACATCATGCAAGCCGAGTACAACCTGAAGGCCGCCAACGCCAACATCGGCGCAGCGCGGGCAGCGTTCTTCCCGAGCATCAGCCTGACCGCCAACGCGGGCAGCCTGAGCCCGGATCTGTCCGGCCTGTTCAAGGGCGGTTCGGGTACGTGGCTGTTCCAGCCGCAGATCAACCTGCCGATCTTCAACGCCGGTAGCCTGCGCGCCAGCCTCGACTACGCCAAGATCCAGAAGGACATCGGCGTGGCGAACTACGAGAAGGCGATTCAAACCGGCTTCCAGGAAGTCGCCGACGGCCTGGCCGCCCGCCAGACCTACACCGATCAGTTGCAAGCGCAGCGTGACTTTGTACAGGCCAACCAGGATTACTACCGCCTGGCCGAACGTCGTTATCGCATCGGCGTCGACAGCAACCTGACCTTCCTCGATGCCCAGCGTCAGTTGTTCAGCGCGCAACAGTCGCTGATCACCGACCGCCTCGCGCAGCTGACCAGTGCGGTCAACCTGTACAAGGCCCTGGGCGGTGGCTGGAATGCGCAAACCGCGCAGAACGAACCGCTGAAAGAAGAAGCACCGAAGATGAAGCTGTTCTGATCATCCGGTGAATACAAGAGCCCGCCATTTGGCGGGCTTTTTGTTGCCGGCAGGAAAGTCGTGGAGCCGGCACAACCACCACAAAGCCGCAATTAATCTTGCGTTCGATAATCGCCCAAAACCCGTTTTCCCCAATTGAAACCCCACTGCCGCGCCCCGCACCATTCGCTCCACAAAACCAATAACAACAGGTTCGACAACATGCCCCCGCGCCCTGCCCTGTCTGGCTGATTGCCTTCGCTTGATCTCCCCCATTGCATTCCATGTCTGCCCCCTGAAAGCGGCGGCAGCGCACCCGCTCGACTATAAAAACCAGAGAGACCCAATCCATGACAGCCTCCCCTGCGCCTTACGTATTCCCCGGTTTGATCGCCCTGGCCCTGGCCGGCGCCGCACTGCCCGCCACGGCTGAAGAAGCCGGATTTGTTGAAGGCGCGAAGGTCAACCTGAACCTGCGCAACTTCTACATCAACCGTAACTTCACCAACCCGACCAAGGCTCAGGGCAAGGCTGAAGAGTGGACACAAAGCTTCATCCTCGACGCCAGGTCCGGCTTCACTCAAGGCACCGTCGGTTTCGGCATGGACGTGCTGGGCCTGTATTCGGTGAAGCTCGATGGCGGTAAAGGCACGGGGGGTACGCAGTTATTGCCGCTGGATCATGACGCCCGCCCGGCGGACAACTTCGGGCGCACCAGCGTGGCGTTCAAAGCGAAGTTTTCCCAGACAGAAGTGAAAGTCGGCGAGTGGATGCCGGTGCTGCCCATCCTGCGTTCGGACGACGGTCGCTCGCTGCCGCAAACCTTTCGAGGTGGCCAGATCACCTCGAAGGAAATCGATGGCCTGACACTCTACGGCGGCCAGTTCCGCGCCAACAGCCCGCGCGACGACAGCAGCATGAACGACATGTCGATGTCCGGCAAAGCGGCGTTCACCTCCGATCGCTTCAACTTTCAGGGCGGCGAATATGTGTTCAATGAAAAACGCACACAGATCGGTGTGTGGAATGCCGAACTCAAGGACATCTACAGCCAGCAATACATCAACCTGATCCACAGCCAGCCGCTGGGCGACTGGACCCTGGGCGCCAACCTCGGTTTTTTCTACGGCAAGGACGACGGCAGCGCCCGCGCTGGCGATCTGGAAAACAAGACCTGGTCGGGTCTGTTCTCAGCCAAATACGGCGGCAACACCTTCTATATCGGCCTGCAAAAACTCACCGGCGACAGCGCGTGGATGCGGGTCAACGGCACCAGCGGCGGCACCTTGGCCAACGACAGCTACAACGCCAGTTATGACAATGCCCAGGAACGCTCCTGGCAACTGCGCCACGACTACAATTTCGCGGCCCTCGGCGTGCCGGGCCTGACCCTGATGAACCGCTACATCAGCGGCGACAATGTGCATACCGCATCCACCACCGATGGCAAGGAATGGGGACGCGAATCGGAACTGGGTTACACCGTACAAAGCGGCACGCTCAAGGATTTGAACGTCAAGTGGCGCAACTCGACCATCCGCCGCGACTTCAGCAACAACGAGTTCGACGAGAACCGTTTGATCGTCAGCTATCCGATCAGCTTGCTGTAACCGCACGCCTGCTCCCCCGGTTGATCGTTTTTAAACTGGGGGAGCAGGCTGGATTACTCTCGGGACTCAACGCCCAGTTCATCCCAAACCGATTCGGCCAGATGAAAAGTGGCATTCGCCGCCGGAATCCCGCAATAAATCGCGCTCTGCATGATCACTTCCTTGATCTCGCCACGGCTCACGCCGTTATTGGCTGCGGCCCGAAGGTGCAGTTTGAGCTCACCTTCGCGGTTCATGCCGATCAGCATGGCGATGGTGACCAGGCTGCGGGTATGGCGAGGCAACCCCGGACGCGTCCAGATATCACCCCAGGCGTGGCGAGTGATCATCTCCTGGAATTCCGAGTTGAACTCGGTCAGCGCGGTCAGGCTGCGATCAACGTGAGCATCGCCCAGCACCGCACGGCGCACTTGCATGCCTTCGTCGTAACGTTGTTTCTCGTCCACAAAAACGTCCTCAGTCAGCCTGAAAAAACGCCAACACGCGATCACTGAAATCCGCACCGGCCTGTACGTTGGACAAATGCGCCGCGTAGAATTCGGCGTACTCGGCCCCGTGTACGTGTTCCTGAATGAAACGCCCGCCAGACGGCGGCGTGACCGCATCTTCAGTGCCGGCGATCACCAGCAACGGCACAATGATCGAGGCCAGTTGCTCTCGAAAATCGGCATCACGCACCGCCGCGCAATTGGCCGCATAACCTTCAGGCGACGTCGCCGCGAGCATGTCAGTGATCTTCTTCACCGCAACCGGATTGGCAGCGGAAAAATCAGGCGTGAACCAACGGGCAATCGACGCATCACGCAGTGCAATCATCGCTGCCGGGCCGTCACGCAGCACGGTCTCGATGCGTGGATTCCACACCGATGGATCGCCGATCTTCGCCGCGGTGTTGCACACAATCAGTTTGTGCAGACGATGACCGGCATTGATCCCCAGCCACTGACCGATCAGCCCGCCCATCGACAGTCCGCAGAAATGCGCGCGCTCAATGTGCAGCGCATCCAGCAGCGCCAGCACGTCGCGGCCCAATTGCTCGATGCTGTACGGCCCCGGCGTCACCAGCGATTGGCCGTGGCCACGGGTGTCGAACCGCAACACACGAAAATGCTCGGTGAACGCCGGCATTTGCGCATCCCACATGTGCAGGTCGGTACCCAGGGAGTTGGACAGCACCAGCACCGGCGCATCGACCGGGCCTTCAATGGTGTAGTGCAGTTCGCCATCGGCGAGTTGAACGAAAGCCACAGCCGTCTCCTTCAGACAGTCAAAGCGTTGTGTTCGGCCACCGCCCGTTCGACCCAGACGTGTGCCTGTCCGAGGTAGTGGGCGGGGTTGAGTAAGTGATCCAGTTCAGCATTGCTCAGTTGGGCGGTGATTTCTGGCTCGTCACCGAGCACGGCACGCAGATGCCGTTGCTCGGCCACCGCACGTTTGCAGCATCGTTCGAGCAAGTGATGCGCGGTGTCGCGACCGACCCGTTGCGCGAGGACGATACTGACCGCTTCGGCCAGCACCAGCCCTTGAGTCAATTCGAGGTTACGGGCCATACGGGCAGCGTCCACTTCCAGGCCGTCAGCGAGCAATCGCGCCTGTTGCAGTGATCCCGAAACGAGGCAGCAAATCTCGGGCAGGGTTTCCCATTCGGCATGCCACAGACCGAGGCTACGCTCGTGTTCCTGAGGCATGGCACTGAACAATGTCGAGACCAGGCCCGGCACCCGCGTCGCCGCGCCGATCAGCACCGCAGCCCCAACCGGGTTGCGCTTGTGCGGCATGGTCGAAGAACCGCCCTTCCCCGGCGCCGAGGGTTCGAAAACTTCCGCCACTTCGGTCTGCATCAACAGGCTGATGTCGCGCCCGAGCTTGCCGAGGCTGCCGGCGATCAATCCCAGTGCCGCGCCAAACTCGACCACGCGATCGCGCTGGGTGTGCCACGGTTGTTCCGGCATGGTCAGTTGCAGCTCCTGGGCCAAGGCTTGGGCAATCGGCAAGGCCTGTTCACCGAGCGCCGCGAGTGTCCCCGACGCGCCGCCGAATTGCAGCACCAGCAAACGTGGCTTGAGTTCGCGCAGACGTTGACGACTGCGCGTGACGGCGCCCAGCCATCCAGCGATCTTCATGCCGAGGGTCACCGGTGTCGCGTGCTGCAACCAGGTGCGCCCGGCCAGCGGTGTTGCGGCGTGGCGTTGTGCCTGGACCGCCAACGAGCTCGCCAGTTGTGCCAGATCACGTTCGATCAACGCCAACGCCTGACGCAATTGCAGTACCAACCCGCAATCCATTACGTCCTGACTGGTGGCGCCCAAATGCACATAACGCTCGGCCTCGGCATCCGTTGCGGCGATCTGCTTGCCCAACGCCTTGACCAATGGAATCGCCGAATTGCCCGCCGTGGCAATCGCCTCGCCCAACGCGGCGAAGTCATAGAGCCCGGCGTTGCAGGCGTTTTCAATGGGTGAAACAGCGCTCGTCGGAATCAACCCCACACGCGCTTCGGCCCGGACCAGCGCCGCTTCGAAGTCGAGCATCGCCTGCACCCGGCCCTGATCGCAGAACACGTCGCGCATATCGCGGGCAGTGAAATAGGCATCGAACAATTGATTGCCCGGTCGCTGAGTCATAGAAGTCCTTGCTGGCGCGGGCCACATTGGCCCGCGCGTTTCGGGTTAGAGGTCGTGGTGCAAATATTTAGCCTGTTTCGGCAAGCGCAGGCTGAACAGGAAGGCCACCGCCATCATCAGCGTAACGTACCAGTAGAAGGCGTTTTCCATGCCGCCGGCTTTCAGGCTCAAAGCGACGAATTCCGCCGAACCGCCGAAGATCGCGTTCGCCACCGCATACGCCAGGCCAACGCCAAGGGCGCGCACCTCGGGCGGGAACATTTCGGCTTTCACCAGACCGCTGATCGAGGTGTAGAAACTCACGACGGCCAGTGCCAGCGTGATCAGCACAAAGGCCAGGAACGGGCTGCTGACGCTTTTGAGCGTCAGCAGGATCGGCACGGTCAACAGCGTGCCGAGCGCGCCGAACCAGAGCATCGAATGACGTCGGCCAATCTTGTCGGCGAGCATGCCGAACAGCGGCTGCATGCACATATACAGGAACAGTGCGCCGGTCATGATGTAGCTGGCGGTCTTGGCATGCATGCCAGCAGTGTTCACCAGGTACTTCTGCATGTAAGTGGTGAACGTGTAGAAAATCAGCGAACCACCCGCGGTGTAACCCAGCACAGTAATGAACGCCGCTTTGTGGTCACGGAACAACGCGGTGATGCTGCCGGCGTCCTTGTTTTCACGCATTTGCTTGCTGCTGGTTTCTTTCAGCGAACGTCGCAGCAGCAAGGAAATCACCGCCGCCGCCGCGCCGACCACAAACGGAATCCGCCAGCCATAAGCACGCAGGTCTTCTTCCGTCAGGAACTGTTGCAGGATCACCACCAGCGACACCGCCAGCAATTGCCCGCCAATCAACGTCACATACTGGAACGAGGCGAAAAACCCGCGCTGCCCCTTGAGCGCCACTTCGCTCATGTACGTCGCCGTGGTGCCGTACTCGCCGCCCACCGACAGCCCTTGCAGCAACCGCGCGAACAACAGCAGCAACGGCGCCCATACGCCGATGGTGTTATAGGTCGGCAGACAGGCGATGAGCAACGAGCCGAAGCACATCATCAGTACCGAGATCATCATCGAGGCCTTGCGGCCCTTCTTGTCCGCCAGACGACCGAAGATCCAGCCACCAATCGGTCGCATCAGGAACCCGGCGGCGAACACGCCCGCGGTGTTGACCAACTGCACCGTGGGGTTGTCGGAGGGGAAAAACGCCGGGGCGAAATAGATCGCGCAAAAGGCGTAGACGTAGAAGTCGAACCATTCGACAAGGTTGCCGGACGAGGCACCGACGATGGCGAAGATACGCTTGCTGCGCTCTTCGCCAGTGTAATGGGAAGTGATGGTTGTCATTGTTTTTCATTCAATAGGGACAGTGAGAGTCTAGACATACTTTGCAACACTCCCGTTCCACAGAGATATCCGTCCCCCGCAGAGCGCGGGGACGATCAGCGGGGAGGCGTTCTTCAATAATCGAAGAACACCGTTTCGGCGTCAGTGCCTTGCAGAACCACATTCCACTGATAGACACCCGCCGCATCCGGCTTGGCCAGCAATGTCCCACGGCGCTCGGCCGGTACGCATTCGAGCAGTGGATCATTCACGTTCGCCGGGTCGCCCTCGAAGTAAATCCGCGTCAGCAAGTGCTTGACCAACCCGCGAGCAAACACCAACACCACCAGATGCGGCGCCTGGGTCGAGCCCTTCAAACCCTCGACCGTGCCCGGTTTGATCGTGGTGAAACGAAAGCGTCCTTCGGCATCCACCGGTACGCGGCCGAAACCTTCGAAGTGCGGGTCCAGCGGTTTGTCCTGTTCGTCTTCCGGATGGTCGTATTTGCCGGCCGCATTGGCTTGCCAGACTTCGAGCATGGCGTCGTTGACGATGTCGCCGTTGCCATCGACGACTTGCCCGGTGATCGCCACGCGCTCGCCGAGGGTTTGTTCGACAGCCAGGTGTTCGCGGTTCAGCCAGGTCAGGCCGATGTGGTAATACGGCCCGACGGTGTGGGACGTGGTTGCAGTCAGGGTCATCTTATTTCTCCATCGGCGTGGCTTCACGGCCGCGCAGCACGATGTCCCAGCGGTAACCGAGAGCATAGGAAGGAACAGTTTTTTCCAGATCGAAAGCAGCGATCAGACGCTCCTTGGCCGACGTGTCCGGTACACAGTTGTAGATCGGGTCGTAGGCCAGCAGCGGATCGCCGGGGAAATACATCTGCGTCACCAGCCGGGTGAGGATGCTCGGCCCGAACAGCGAAAAGTGGATGTGCGCCGGGCGCCAGGCATTGTGGTGGTTGCCCCACGGATAGGCGCCGGGCTTGATGGTCTGGAACTGGTACCAGCCGTCGGCGTCGGTCACGGTGCGGCCGGTGCCGGTGAAATTCGGGTCCAGCGGTGCGTCGTGCAGGTCGCGCGGGTGGTTGTAGCGACCGGCGGCGTTGGCCTGCCAGATCTCCACCAGAATCCCCGGCACCGGCAGACCGTTTTCGTCCAGGACCCGGCCGTGGATGATGATGCGCTCGCCCTGCGGTTCGCCGCTGTGCTGAGCCGTCAGATCGTTGTCGGTTTCAGCCACACGCTCGGCACCGATGGTCGGCCCGGTGATCTCCGACAACGAATGTGGCAGATACACCAAAGGCTTCGACGGCGAGCGCAAATTGGTGGATTGGTAGGTCGGGTGCAGGTACTCAGGCTGGGTGCCTTCCTGCGGGCGACGGTAACCAGGCTTGTCAGTCATTTCGCTTTCCTCAGTTCTTTTTCTTGCCGCTGCGCGTCAGACGCGCTCGATGGCCAGGGCCAGGCCTTGGCCGACACCGACGCACATGGTCGCCAGACCTTTCTTGCCACCGGTCTTTTCCAAGTGATGCAACGCAGTCAGCACCAGCCGCGCACCGCTCATGCCCAACGGGTGCCCCAGGGCAATCGCGCCACCGTTGGGGTTGACCTTTGCGGCATCATCCGCCAGCCCCAGTTCACGCAGCACCGCCAAGCCTTGGCTGGCGAACGCTTCGTTGAGCTCAATCACGTCGAAATCGCTGACCGCCACGCCGAGCCGTTCGATCAGTTTACGAACCGCTGGCACCGGGCCGATGCCCATCACCCGAGGGGCAACGCCGGCACTGGCCATGCCCAGCACTTTGGCGCGGGCAGTCAGGCCATGTTTTTTCACGGCGTGAGCCGAGGCCAGAATCAACGCCGCGGCGCCGTCGTTAACGCCCGAGGCATTGCCGGCGGTGACGGTTTTGTCCACGCCGTTGACCGGTTTGAGTTTGGCCAACGCTTCAAGTGTCGTGTCCGCACGCGGGTGTTCATCCTGACTGACCACGGTTTCGCCCTTCTTGTGGGCGATCCGCACTTCGACGATCTCTTCAGCGAAGTAGCCGGCGGCCTGCGCGGCGGCAGTCCGTTGCTGGCTGCGCAGGGCGAAAGCGTCCTGATCCGCACGCGACACCTTATAGTCGTCGGCAACGTTATCAGCGGTCTGCGGCATCGCATCGACGCCGTACTGAGCTTTCATCAAAGGGTTGATGAAACGCCAGCCAATCGTGGTGTCTTCCAGTTTCATGTTGCGAGAGAACGCCGCGTCGGCCTTGCCCATCACGAACGGCGCGCGGGACATCGACTCGACGCCGCCGGCAATCGCCAACTCCATCTCACCGCTGGCGATGGCGCGGAACGCCGTACCAATCGCATCCATGCCCGAAGCGCAGAGACGATTGAGCGTTACGCCCGGAACGGTTTCCGGCAAGCCAGCCAGCAGCAGCGCCATACGTGCGACGTTACGGTTGTCTTCGCCGGCCTGGTTGGCGCAGCCGAGGAATACCTCGTCGATCGCGCTCCAGTCCACAGACGGATTGCGCTCCATCAGCGCCTTGATCGGCACGGCGGCGAGATCATCGGCACGCACGGCAGACAAACCACCGCCGAAACGGCCGATGGGCGTACGAATCGCATCGCAGATATACACATCACGCATCATGCTTCTCCCGGTGCCTGGCCATGGGCGGCGGCGGTGCGCGCTTCGAGATCACGCAGCGCGGTCAGTTCGACGTCAGTCGGTGCCGCAGTCGTTTCAACGTCGTCGGCAAACCGGATCGCCCAACCGGTGGCGGCAACCACTTGCTCGCGGGTGACGCCCGGATGCAGCGCGGTGACCACGAACTCGTGAGTCCCCGCTTCCGGCTCCATGATGCACAGGTCGGTAATGATGCCCACCGGCCCGGCCCCCGGCAGGCCCAGACGCTTGCGTGAATCGCCACCCTCGCCATGACCGACCGAGGTGATGAAGTCGAGCTTGTCGACAAACGAACGCGCCGACTGTTTAAGGATGATCAACACACTCTTCGCCGAACCGGCAATTTCCGGCGCGCCACCGGCACCCGGCAAGCGCACTTTCGGTGCGTGATAATCGCCGACCACGGTGGTGTTGATGTTGCCGAAACGGTCCACTTGCGCGGCGCCGAGAAAACCGACGTCGATGCGCCCGCCCTGCAACCAATAGCGAAAAATCTCACCGGTCGGTACGACGGTGTCAGCGGTTTCCGCCAACTCACCGTCACCGATGGACAGCGGCAGCACACTGGGCTTGGCGCCAATCGGGCCCGATTCGTAAATCAGCACCACGTCCGGCGATGACGTCAGGCGCGCCAGGTTTGCCGCTTTCGACGGCAGGCCGATGCCGACAAAGCACACCAAACCGTTCTTCAAGCGACGGGCCGCCGCGACGGTCATCATTTCGTTGGTGGAGTACGTCATTATTTGGCCTCCGAAGCAGCGGCCAACTTGGCCTGGAACTCGCTGAAGTCAGCGCAGCCATGGATGTATTCGTTGATCCACGCGGTAAACGTCCCACGGTCACGGGCGATCGGATCCCACGCCTGATAGAAACGATTGTCACGCTCGGTGTAACCGTGGGCGTAGGACGGATGCGCACCGCCCGGTACGTGGCAAACCGCGCTCAGAGCCCAGGTCGGCAGGACGCAGGCGTTCATCGGAGCCTTGAGGTCGTCGACGATTTCTTCCACGGTGACGATGCAGCGTTTGGCCGCCAGTGCCGCTTCTTTCTGCACACCGAGAATGCCCCACAACAGAACGTTGCCTTGGCGATCGGCTTTCTGCGCGTGGATCACGGTCACGTCCGGCCGTACCGAAGGCACGGCTGCCAGCACCTCACCGGTAAACGGGCAAGTGACGGACTTGATCAGTGGATTGACCTTCGGCAGGTCGGAACCGGCGTAAGCCCGCAGCACCGCGAACGGCAGGCCAGAGGCGCCAGCCACGTAAGCATTGGCCAGGTCGGCATGGCTGTGTTCTTCGATTTCCAGTGGGTGCGGCCACTGCTTCTCGACCGCGTCGCGCAGACGGTGCAGCGAACCCACACCGGGATTACCGCCCCAGGAGAAAATCAGCTTGCGTGCACAACCGGCGCCGATCAGTTGGTCGTAGATCAGGTCAGGCGTCATCCGCACCAGCGTCAGATCTTTCTTGCCCTGACGAATGATTTCATGACCCGCTGCCGTAGGGATCAGGTGGGTGAAGCCTTCGAGCGCGACCGTGTCGCCGTCGTTGACGAATTGCTTCACCGCGTCGTGCAGCGAAAGGATCTCAGCCATGGAGCGGGCTCCCGTTTTTGTAATGAATCGCCAGTGATAAAAAGGCGCGAGGTTCAGCGCCGGAGTCACTGCAGATTAAGCCTGGGAAAATCGCCAAACAATCCGATAACCGACTGAGTGTTCGTTTATCGAACAGATTGTTATCACCCTAACAATCGGCCGCAAAAGCTTCGCCGAAACGCCGCTCGGAGCAAGCCCGCTCCCACAGGTTGAAATGCATTCCAATGTGGGAACGGGCTTGCTCGCGAAGAGGCCAGAACATCCAACAAATATTCTTACCCTTTAAACTCACGTCGCATCCGCGTGACTGACCATCCCTTTGATCAGCACTGCCGCCGTCGCCAACGCCGCCGGAATCACCAACGCCGTCAAAACCTGCTCAAAGTTCCAGCCCAGGCCCAACAGCGTCGCGCCCATCCAGGCCCCGAGAATCGCGCCAAAACGACCAATCCCCAGCATCCACGACACCCCGGTCGCCCGCCCTTGCGTCGGATAAAACCGCGCCGCCAGCGAAGGCATCGCCGATTGCGCACCGTTCACGCACATCCCCGCCACCAGCACCAGCGTCGCCAGCAATGTGATGTTGCCCAGGCTCTGCCCTACCGCGTAGGCAAACACGCCGGCCAACAGGTAGAACGTGCCGATGACCTTGTGCGGATTGAACCGATCCATCGCCCATCCCACAGCGACCGCGCTCAACACGCCGCCGAACTGGAACAACGCGCCAATGAACGCCGCCTGCTCCATGCTCGCGCCACTGTCACGCATCAGCGTCGGCAACCAACTGGTCAGCAGGTAAACGATGACCAGGCCCATGAAGTAGGTCAGCCACAGCAGCAGCGTGCCTGCGCTGTAGGTGCCAGAGAAAATCACCGCGAACACGTTGCGGGCCTTGACGGTTTTCTGTTCCGGCACGCTGAAGCTTGAGGCCTGGGCGACGACGACAGGATCAATCGGTGCCAAGGTCTTGCGCACCTTGTCGGTGCCACGGTTACGCACTACCAGATAGCGCGCCGACTCCGGCAGCCAGAACAGCAATACGACAGCGAGGATCAGCGGCAGAATCCCGCCGATCAGCAACAGGCTGTGCCAGCCGAACGCTGGAATCAGTTTTGCCGAAATGAATCCACCGCCAGCCATACCCAGGTTGAAGCCGCAGAACATGCTGGTCACCAGCAGCGACTTCTTGCGCTCCGGGGTGTATTCCGAGAGCAGCGTGGTGGCGTTGGGCATCCCGGCGCCAAGACCCAGACCGGTCAAGAAGCGCAGCACCAGCAGTTGATCGAGATTACTGCTGTACGCCGACGCGAGGCTGAACGCACCGAACAGCAGGACCGCGCCCACCAGTACGACTTTTCGCCCAAAACGGTCAGCCAGCGGGCCGGAACCGAGGGCGCCAAACACCATGCCGATCAACGCAGCGCTCATCACCGGGCCGAGGCTGGCGCGATCGATGCCCCAGTCCTGGGACAACGCCGGGGCAATGAAGCCCATCGCGGCGGTGTCGAGACCATCGAGGAACACAATCAGAAAACACAGGATCACCACCCGCCATTGATAGCGCGAGATCGGTTGGGCATTGATGAAGGTCTGCACGTCGAGGCATTGACCTACAGCGGACTGAGGCTGGTTCATTATTTTTATTCCACGCAAAAAACGCAGTCGAACGGCGGCCGGCCACAGAGCGGCACGGTCACAAGAATAGAAGGTGTGAATCAGGCGTTGCGGTGAACCCGGCAATACGGGCTGAAGCTGTGACAGTCGGGGAACGTGCACATGGAGAGTTGCCTCTTGTCATTATTATGGGAGTCGGCAGTCCGGCGAGGCCATTGACGTCAGCGCCGGATGACGCTGCCGCGACATTAATGATCCGAGGGTTTTAGCGTCAATTCGATAAACGCAACACTGTGCGTTTATCGAACAGCTTCATCAGGCGAACAACTGCGCACTGAGGTCGCGACTGGCACTGAGCAGGCCTGGCAGGAAGCGCTGTTCCAGCTCGCTGCGGCTGACGCGGCCGGCGTGGGTACTGACGTTGAGCGCCGCCACCACTTGGCCTGATGCGTCGTAGACCGGCACCGCAATCGAACGCAGCCCTTGCTCCAGTTCCTGGTCGACGATGCACCAGCCCTGCTGCCGCACTTCTTGCAGGCATTCGAGCAACGCCTGGGGCGTGTGAATCGTGCGGCTGGTCTTGGCCACCAGTTCGGCGTGGTCCAGGTATTCACCCAAGGTCGTGTCGTCCAGCGCGGCCAGCAGAATGCGGCCCATTGAAGTGCAATAGGCCGGCAGGCGCCCGCCCACTGACAAATCCACCGAAATCAGCCGTTGAGTCGTCGCCGAACGGGCGATGTAGAGAATGTCGTCGCCCTCCAGCGTGGCCATGTTGCAGGCTTCGTGCAGTTGCTCGCTCATACGGTCGAGGTAGGGCTGAGCCGAGACGGCGAGCGGCGTTGAGGACAGATAAGCGTGGCCCAGGGTCAGCACTTTCGGCAGCAACGAGTAGGTACGGCCATCGGTGGTGGCGTAGCCGAGCTTGATCAAGGTGTGCAGGCAACGGCGCACGGCAGCGCGGGGAATTTCCGTGCGGTGGCTGATCTGGGCGATGGTCAGGTGCCGCTTGCGCTCTTGAAACGCCTGCACCACGGCCAGGCCACGGGCTAGCGAGGTCATGAAATCCGGATCGCCCGTCAACGCCTGGATCCGCTTGGCCGGCGAGGCGACGATCGGCGGCGCCACGGAGGTGAAGGAGTTGCGCATTTGATCGTTCATTTCAGGTCCTTTATCCGGCTCGGATCAGTGGTTATACAAACGGCTCGCGGGCCAATACACAAGCAACGCCCCTCAAGATCGGGCAATTATCGAACCGCCGACCGATAATCGCAACAAACCCGCAGGCCCGCATCACCGCTTGATCCGCTCGCCCAACTTCGCTGACACACTCAATCGCCCCCTTAGTTGATCGAGTAAATGGCGCCAAAAACAGAACGCGTGGCAAATAACGATTTACCTGCACTTCAACTAGCGACAAAAGTTGCGAGTAACAAAACAATCACACATCCAGAACCGTTTTTAACTTGGCAAAGATAGTCATTCCTGAATCGGCCGCTATAATGCACCCCAGTGAGGCCGCGATTTTTTAATCAGCAAGGTCGCCACTGGCTTTCGCGATATCCATCGTCGTCAGCCCCAGCCAGCGCTTGACGCTCATTATTCATGCAACGCCAGCGCTCGCTGAAACAGGAAACTGATGCTGCGTCAGTTTTAATCTGGTGCCGTAGCCGCCTGTAACACGGAAGTCTTGATCGCCCTGCCGATGCCACCAATGCCTGTTCAGGCGTGGCGCGCTCGACGGGTCTGTTCAATTGATTCGTTGCAGTGCGTTTCACCAGATATTTATCTCAACTCAAACAGGTAGCACTGTGACGAAAGACGAACTGCGCGCGGAACTTGAGCGCCAGGAACAACGTTACAAGGAAGTTTATGGCGGGGAAGTCACCACCTACGCCGCTCAGCCCGAACCGGAGCGCAAGCCTTGGCGTAAGCGCGCCACCGTTCAGGATCAGGTCTTCAAACAAGAGATTGAAAAGATCGAAAAGGAACTCAAAGCCGAAGAGCCATGAGCCACCGGTTTTGATTATTTCGAAGGTCGCGTGCGCACCGGCTACAAGCGCGGTGTATCGACGATGCCTTGCCCGCCCGCTATCCGCGGGCAGCGGCGGCTATGCACCGCCCTACAGACCAATGGCATGCTTCAGACAGGTTTCAGAGATATTTCAGACAAGCGTTTGAGCCTGCGACACTGCCTGAAAAATGCTCACCATCAGCAATATTAACCAATAAAATCAATGACTTGAAAAACCCTCCATAACACTGGGTTTTAACGCCCTGCAACAAATTAAATAGAAGAAGAATGTTACCAATGAGCAGGTAGGGCATCGATTTCGAGACTTTTCTGGCATAATCGCGCCCCCTTACGACCGGGTCAGAAAACCTTCATGATCGATTTATTCAGCGGACTGGATGCTTGGGTGCTTGTGAGCCTCTTGCTCGCCCTGACGTTTGTCCTCGCCTTCGAGTTCATCAATGGATTTCATGACACCGCTAACGCGGTAGCCACTGTTATCTACACCAAAGCCATGCCGCCTCATCTGGCGGTGTTCTTTTCCGGTGTGTTCAATTTCCTCGGCGTGCTGCTGGGCGGCGTTGGCGTGGCGTATGCCATTGTTCACTTGCTGCCGGTTGAACTGCTGATCAACGTGAACACGGGCCATGGCCTGGCAATGGTGTTCTCGTTGCTCGCCGCGGCTATCGCCTGGAACCTTGGCACCTGGTACTTCGGTATCCCCGCCTCCAGTTCCCACACCTTGATCGGTTCGATTCTCGGTGTCGGTCTGGCCAATGCCCTGATCAACGATATTCCGTTGGCCGACGGGGTTAACTGGCAGAAAGCGATCGATATCGGCGCCTCGCTGGTGTTCTCGCCAATGGCCGGTTTCCTGGTTGCAGGCCTGGTGCTGGTTGGCCTGAAATGGTGGCGCCCGCTGTCGAAGATGCACAAGACACCGGAACAACGCCGCAAGATCGACGACAAGAAGCACCCGCCATTCTGGAATCGCCTGGTACTGGTGATGTCAGCCATGGCCATGAGCTTCGTGCACGGCTCCAACGATGGTCAGAAAGGCATCGGCCTGATCATGCTGGTCCTGATCGGTATCGTGCCTGCTCAGTTCGTACTCGACCTGAACAGCACCACTTATCAGATCGAACGTACCCGCGACGCCACCCTGCACCTGAGCCAGTTTTACCAGCGCAACGCCGAAACCCTCGGCGAGTTCCTGGCCCTGGGTAAAAGCGTCGAAGGCGACCTGCCGGAGAAATTCCGCTGCAACCCGCAGCAGACCGAACCGACCATCTCCGCCCTGCTCCACACCCTCAAGGGTGTAGCGGACTACCATTCGCTGCCGGCCGACAGCCGCATCGAAGTGCGTCGCTACCTGCTCTGCCTGGACGACACCGCGAAGAAAGTCGCCAAGCTGCCGGGCCTTCAGGCTCGTGAAAAAGCTGACCTGGACAAACTGCGTAAAGACCTGACCACCACCACCGAATACGCCCCGTTCTGGGTCATTCTGGCGGTCGCCATGGCCTTGGGTCTGGGCACCATGGTCGGCTGGAAGCGCGTAGTAAAGACCATCGGCGAGAAGATCGGTAAGCAAGGCATGACCTATGCACAGGGCATGTCAGCCCAGATCACCGCCGCATGCATGATTGGCCTGGCCAACATCTTCAGCCTGCCGGTGTCCACCACCCACGTTCTGTCCTCGGGCGTGGCCGGTACCATGGTCGCCAACAAAAGCGGCCTGCAAGGCGGGACGGTGAAAACCATCCTGCTGGCATGGGTGCTGACCCTGCCGGCAACCGTGGCACTGTCGGCCGGATTGTTCTGGCTGGCGTCCATGGTGCTGGGTAGCTGATAGGCAGCGAAAAATGAAAAAGGCGCGATTCGAAAGGATCGCGCCTTTTTTGTTCATCTCGGGAAAAAGGTCACACGGGCAGAGATTGTGCGATTGGACGGGCCTCTTCGCGAGCCAGCCCGCACACATTTCAAACCGCATACACCAGGGTGGGTCCACAGGCCGCCAGGCACACAAAAAAAAGGGCAACCGAAGTTGCCCAAAATGCCTTGCGTGCTCGTCAATCCAGAAGAACCTACTTCTTGCGCTTGTTCGCATCCTTCCAGATAAAAAATCCAAACCCTGCAAAAAACAGAACCATGAGGCCCACTGTGAGGACTCCGGCAAACACCACGTTATCGAAAAACATGACTGGCCTCCTGGCCCCTGCTCTGCTGCGATGGAGCTAAGTTAACCAATCAGGCAGGCGCAGAAATTGACCGGGGTCAATGCCAATGAAGAAGGGGAGTAAAGGCGGGAAAATAACTGACCTGCATCAAAGGATGCAGGGGGAAATCAACGCTTTTTCGGTTTGTTTTTCGACTTTTTCCTGGCTTTTCCCAACGGCATGGCCTGTTCGAAGGCATTGCGCACTTCATTCAGACGCTTCTCGTTGAGGTCATGCACGCGTTTGGCGCGTTCGGTACTGAGGTCGATCAGTTTGTCGTCTTGGCTCATGGCGTTCGATGCATCGCTTGAAGAAAACACAACTGCCAGATCACCGGCAGGACTGCGTCAATAATGCCGCCTGACGTCAGCGCTGACCAGCCATCAGATCTCGATATCAACCCACATGCCCTGACGCGGTTGATCTTCCATCAGCGGCACCACCGGCACGGTGTTGTCGGCATTGAGTTCTGTGCCTGGCACGGCGAGATGTTCTTCGGGGTCTTCATCCGCTTCGCGGCGGCGACGCTCGCGCTCCTGCTTACGGCGCTGTTCCTCGCGCAATTGCAGCGCGGCCTCTTCCGGGTCGCGCTTTTGCAGGTCGATCGTGCTTTCGCTGGAGCTTTCCTGCACCGGCACCACCGGTGGAATGTCCGGGCGCTGGCGGATCGGGTCCTGCTGGGAAGTGATCGGCACAGCGCTCAGGGGGAGCATCGGTGGCAGCATATAGAGGGTCTCCTGTCAGCAGGCTATCGGCTTGAGCGATCACGGCTTGAGCCGTCGGTCGCAAACTTGTGACCGGATTGGCACTCACAGGTGCCCTGCCACTTCCTGAAACCGACGCATGGCCTAATCTTCCCTGAACATATAAAAGCTGGGCGCGGCTCCTTATCCTTTGGCCTCGGGGCCTCATTCCGTTAAGATAGCCCGCTTTTTCAAGGTGGGAGTCAGGCAGCATGGCGCAGCAGTATCAACCGGGGCAACGCTGGATCAGTGACAGCGAAGCAGAGCTTGGTTTAGGCACCGTTCTGGCACAGGACGGCCGCTTGTTGACCGTGCTTTACCCGGCCACTGGCGAAACCCGCCAGTACGCGCTACGGAATGCGCCCCTTACCCGTGTGCGGTTCTCGCCGGGTGACAGCATTACCCACTTCGAAGGCTGGAAGATGACCGTGCAGCAAGTCGACGATGTCGATGGGCTGATGGTCTATCACGGCCTCAACGCGCAGAACGAAGCGGTAACGCTGCCGGAAACCCAGTTGTCGAACTTCATTCAGTTCCGTCTGGCCAGCGACCGTCTGTTTGCCGGGCAGATCGACCCGCTGGCCTGGTTCTCCCTGCGCTACAACACCCTCGAACACACCAGCCGCCAGTTGCAATCTTCGCTCTGGGGCCTGGGCGGCGTGCGTGCGCAGCCGATCGCGCACCAGTTGCACATTGCCCGTGAAGTCGCCGACCGTATCGCGCCGCGGGTTTTGCTGGCGGACGAAGTGGGTCTGGGTAAAACCATCGAAGCCGGTCTGGTGATCCACCGCCAACTGCTCTCGGGCCGTGCCAACCGCGTGCTGATTCTGGTGCCGGAAAACCTCCAGCACCAGTGGCTGGTGGAGATGCGCCGCCGCTTCAACCTGCAGGTTGCACTGTTCGACGAAGAACGTTTCATCGAAAGCGATGCGACCAACCCGTTCGAAGACACCCAACTGGCGCTGGTCGCGCTGGAATGGCTGGTCGACGACGAAAAGGCGCAGGACGCCTTGTTCGCCGCCGGTTGGGACTTGCTGGTGGTCGACGAAGCGCACCACCTGGTCTGGCACGAAGAAAAAGCCAGCCCCGAGTATTCGCTGGTCGAGCAACTGGCCGAAGTGATCCCGGGCGTGCTGTTGCTTACCGCCACCCCGGAGCAACTCGGTCAGGACAGCCACTTCGCCCGTCTGCGCCTGCTCGATCCGAACCGTTTCCATGACCTGGCCGCGTTCCGCGCCGAGAGCGAGAACTATCGCCCGGTGGCCGAAGCCGTGCAGGAACTGCTCGACAAAGGGCGTCTGTCGCCTGAAGCACACAAGACCATTCACGGCTTCCTCGGCAACGAAGGCGAAGCCCTGTTGACTGCGGTCAACGATGGCGACACCGAAGCCAGTGCTCGCCTCGTGCGTGAGCTGCTTGACCGCCACGGCACCGGCCGCGTGCTGTTCCGTAACACCCGCGCCGCCGTGCAGGGTTTCCCGGAGCGCAAACTGCACCCGTACCCGCTACCGTGCCCGGACGAATATCTGGAACTGCCGTTGGGCGATCACGCCGAGTTGTACCCGGAAGTCAGCTTCCAGGCCCAGCCGGATGCCAGCGAAGAAGAACGCTGGTGGAAATTCGACCCACGCGTCGAATGGCTGATCGATCAGTTGAAAATGCTCAAGCGCACCAAAGTGCTGGTGATCTGCGCCCACGCCGAAACCGCGATGGATCTGGAAGACGCCTTGCGCGTGCGCTCCGGCATCCCGGCCACGGTGTTCCACGAAGGCATGAACATCCTTGAGCGTGACCGCGCTGCCGCCTACTTCGCTGACGAAGAATTCGGCGCGCAAGTGCTGATCTGCTCGGAAATCGGCAGTGAAGGTCGCAACTTCCAGTTCGCTCACCACCTGGTGCTGTTCGACCTGCCGTCGCACCCGGATCTTCTGGAGCAGCGTATCGGTCGTCTCGACCGAATCGGCCAGAAGCACATCATCGAACTGCATGTGCCGTACCTGGAAACCAGCCCGCAAGAGCGCCTGTTCCAGTGGTACAACGAAGCGCTGAACGCCTTCCTCAACACCTGCCCGACCGGCAATGCCTTGCAGCATCAGTTCGGCTCGCGTCTGCTGCCGCTGCTCGAAGAAGCCGACGACAGCGAGTGGCAAGCGCTGATCGACGAAGCCCGCACCGAGCGCGAGCGTCTGGAAGAAGAGCTGCACACCGGTCGCGACCGTCTGCTGGAGCTCAACTCCGGCGGTTCGGGCGAAGGCGATCAGTTGGTCGAGGACATCCTTGAGCAAGACGATCAGTTCGCCCTGCCGATCTACATGGAAACCCTGTTCGACGCGTTCGGCATCGACAGCGAAGACCATTCGGAAAACGCCCTGATCCTCAAGCCGAGCGAGAAGATGCTCGACGCCAGTTTCCCGCTGGGCGACGACGAAGGCGTGACCATCACTTACGACCGCAACCAGGCGCTGTCGCGTGAAGACATGCAGTTCATCACCTGGGAACACCCGATGGTGCAGGGCGGTATGGATCTGGTGTTGTCCGGCTCGATGGGCAACACCGCCGTCGCACTGATCAAGAACAAGGCGCTGAAACCGGGCACCGTGCTGCTGGAACTGCTCTACGTCAGCGAAGTGGTTGCCCCGCGCTCGCTGCAACTGGGCCGTTACCTGCCGCCGGCCGCATTGCGCTGCCTGCTCGACGCCAACGGCAACGACCTGTCGGCACGCGTGTCGTTCGAAACCCTGAACGATCAACTGGAGAGCGTGCCGCGTGCCAGCGCCAACAAATTCATCCAGGCCCAGCGCGATCAACTGACGCCACGGATCAACGCCGGTGAAGACAAGATCACCCCGCGTCACGCCGAGCGCGTGGCCGAGGCTCGCCGCCGTCTGGCGGCCGACACCGACGAAGAACTGGCGCGCCTGACCGCGTTGCAAGCGGTCAACCCGACCGTGCGTGACAGCGAACTGGTTGCCTTGCGTGAACAGCGAGAGCAAGGTCTGGCGATGCTGGATAAGGCTGCTTTGCGTCTGGAAGCGATTCGGGTGCTGGTGGCGGGTTAAACCGCCCTGCTCCACCGCGTCAAGCAAGAAGGCCCGCAGCGATGCGGGCCTTTTTGTTTGCCTGGCAATTAACAGGGTGATGCTGTCGGCCTCTTCGCGAGCAAGCCCGCTTTGGCATGCATTTCAAATGGTGGGAGCGGGCGTGTTCGCGAAAGTGATCATGCCGTCGCCACTGCTCCATCAGGCTCGACGACAGCCACCAGCCCCTCCTTCATCCGCTTGGCATCGCGGACAAAACATCGCGAGGCCAAAAACAGAAACACCATCGTCAAAAACAGCGCCACCGGAATCAGGTACATGGCGTCATGCAAGCCAACGGCTTTATAAGCCTCGGTCATTTGCTCAGCGCCCTCGGCCAACATCGCCGTGTGCGCAAAATGATCCGACAACCCGCCAACCACCACCGGCCCCAAACCACCGCCCAGCAGGTACAACCCGGCAAAGAACAACGCCATCGCCGTCGCTCGCAGACGCGGTTCGACCACGTCCTGTATTGCTGTGTACACGCAGGTGTAGAAGTTATAGGCAAACAGCCAGCCGACGCTGAACACCGCGACAAACACCCCTATTTCGATTCGCCCGGCATGCAGTGCCCACGCCGTACACAGGGTCGAGATGATCAGACTGAACCCCGCGAACAACAGTCGGCCACTGGCCACCCGCTGATGAATCTTGTCAGCGATCCAGCCGCCCAGCGTCAGGCCGATCAACCCGGTGACGCCGACGATCAATCCCGTCGCCACCGCCGCATCCTGCAATGGCATGAGGAAATAGCGCTGCAGCATCGGCACCAGGAACGAGTTACAGGCGTAAGTGGCGAAGTTGAAGCACAACCCGGCCATCACCAGCCACAGAAAAGTCGGAACCGCCAGAACGCGACGGATCGGCTTGTCGACTTTCGCTTGGGAAACCTGCACGGCTTCCGCTGCGCCGCGCGCGGGCTCCTTGATGAAAAACATGAAAATCGCGAGAATCAGCCCCGGTACGGCGGCGATGAAGAACGGCGCCCGCCAGCTATCGAACGCCTTGACCATCGCGCCAATGGTGAAGAATGCCAACAGCAGCCCCAATGGCAGACCCAGCATGAAGATGCCCATGGCCCGCGCCCGACGATGGGCGGGGAACAGATCGCCAATCAGCGAGTTGGCCGCCGGCGCGTAACTCGCCTCGCCGATGCCGATGCCCATGCGCACGATCAGAAAGCTCCAGAAACTGCCGACCAATCCGTTGACGGCGGTCAATGCGCTCCACGTCGCCAGGCCCCAGCCCATCAGTTTGCTACGCGAACCCGTGTCGGCCATGCGCCCTAAAGGCAGGCCGGCGACGGCATAAACGATGGTGAAGGCTGTGCCGATGATCCCCAACTGAAAATCACTGAGGTGCCATTCCATACGGATCGGCTCAATGATGATCGCCGGGATGGTGCGGTCGAAGAAGTTGAACAGGTTGGCAAGGAACAACAGGAACAGAATGCGCCAGGCATTCGCCGCTTGGGTCGAGTTCTGCATGGGTCCGTCTCTTTATTGTTATGGGGCTTCACTGCCGACGCAACCGAGCCCGGAACCTGCAATCTAGTCAGCCGTGCAGAGACTGTCTGTGATCATTCGTGTGCCTGATATCGAGCCATGGCACTGTAACGAAACGTAAGCTCTTGATAACGCTGCAATCCCCCGAAAACAGGGGCTTTTGGCGAAAAAACCTGCCACAAAAAAATAGTTCCGCGCCCCCCTTCCCAAGTCCGTGGCGAAGCATAGAATGGCCGCCGGATCCGTCCGGATCTTCCGATCAATCCCTTTGATACCCCCGCCCATGTCCGAAGTCAGTCCGTGTCTGAATTGCGGTGCCTGCTGTTCCCATTTTCGCGTGTCTTTCTTTTGGGGTGAGTGCTCATCCTCTGGCGGTACAGTTCCTGATGAACTGGTTACACAAATCACCCCAAGCCGGGTGGCAATGATCGGCACTGACCGCAAATCACCGCGTTGCATCTCGCTGGCTGGCGAAATCGGCAACGCGGTGCAATGCACGATCTACGACAAACGTTCGAGCCCCTGCCGCGAGTTCGAGGCATCTTGGGAAAACGGTGAACAGAATACCGATTGCGACGCCGCCCGCGCCCGCTTCGGCCTGCCGCCCTTGCAACAGGGCTGGAGCGAAATCCCTTTGGAAAAGATCGCCTGACACTTAGCGCCAATCGCTATTGCGGTAATTCCGAAATCATTACAGCCAATGTGCCACTACGGCTTCTACAGCAAAAACCGCCTCTATACTCCAGACATTCGCCTGCGTTAACCGCGCGGTAGTGACGACTTCAGAGACGGGGCATGCTATGGAGTGGCTTGGTTTGCAGTTTGTTACCGAGCTGCCGGAGAGCGGGCAGGTCATACTCAATGGCACACACAACCCCTTGCTGATGCTGGCGGCCTATCTGGTCGCTTGCGCCGCGAGTTTTGCCACCCTGGACATGGCCGAACGAGTCGGTCATGCCGAAGACCCGGGCTCGCAGCGGGTGTGGCGCTGGATCGGTGCGACCTGTCTGGCCGGCGGCATCTGGGCCATGCACTTTATCGGCATGCTTGCCTTCCAGGCCCCGATCGACATCCACTACGACCTGCCGATCACCCTGTTTTCGCTGCTGATCGCCCTGCTCGCCTCCTGGCTGGCGATGCACACGTTGGGCGAGGCGCAACCGAGCCTGGTGCACTGCCTCAAAAACGCCCTGCTGATCGGGCTCGGCATCGCCGGTATGCATTACGTTGGCATGGCAGCCATGAAATCGAATGCCACCCTCTACTACCAGCCGTTCCTGTTCGTGCTGTCGATCGTGATCGCCATGGGGGCCAGCTTCGCTGCGCTGTGGGTGGCGCGCTATCTGCGCGACGGCAGTGGCCTGTTTCATCAGATGCTCAAGTACGGCGCCGCGCTGATCCTCGGCGCAGGCATTTTCAGTACGCACTTCACGGCAATGGCCGCGCTGAAACAGGTCTTGGCGCCGGGCAGCGTTCCGTTCCTGCCAGCGCAAACCAACCACCTGCAATTGGGCCTGACCGTGGCGCTGATCATCTTGCTGATCCTGGGCAGTGCAATCAGCGCCGCGCTGGCCGACAGGAAACTGCAGAACAAGGAACACGACCTGCGCCGGGTCAACGCCCTGCTCAGCCAACTTGATCAAGCGCGTATGTCGCTGCAACAAGCGGCCAACTACGACGCCCTGACCAACCTGATCAACCGTCGCGGCTTCAACCAGATCTTCGCCGAGAAACTCAGCCAGAAAACCACCGAGGGCGGCATGCTTGCGGTGATGTTTCTCGACATCGACCACTTCAAACGCATCAACGACAGCCTCGGTCACGACGCCGGCGATGCACTGCTCAAAGTGATTGCCAATCACATCAAAGGCTCAGTGCGCAGCCATGAAGATGTCGTCGCGCGTTTTGGCGGAGATGAGTTTTGCATCCTGATCGGGCTGAACGACCGTGAAGAAGCCCGCAACATGGCTCAACGCATCATGCTGAGAATGAAAGAGCCGATCGAGCTGGCCGGACGGCGCATGGTAATGACCACCAGCATCGGCATCAGCCTGTATCCCGACGACGGTTCCACCTGCGAGGAACTGCTCAAGCACGCGGATCTGGCGCTGTATCAATCCAAGGACGCGGGGCGCAATGGCCTGCATTTTTTCAATTCCAACCTGAAAAGCCGAGCCAGCATGGAGCTGCAACTGGAGGAAGAACTGCGCCAGGCGTTGGGTGAAGAAAACGGTCTGATGCTGTATTACCAACCGATTTTCGAACTGAAAACCGGTCGGGTCACCAAGCTCGAAGCGCTGATCCGCTGGCAGCATCCGTTACAGGGTCTGCTGACGCCGGACCGTTTTATCAGCATCGCCGAAAACAACGGTCTGATCGCCGAACTGGACAATTGGGTGCTGCGCCGGGCCTGCAAGGACCTGGGCGAGTTGTCGCGCCATGGCTGCGAAGCGTTGAAAATCGCCTGGAACTGCTCGCCGCTCAACCTCACACGCGAAGCGTTGGCTGACGAAATCGAAAGCGCGTTGCGCGCGGCAGGTGTCGCGCCGGAGCGCCTGGAACTGGAAGTCACCGAAAACGCCCTGATGGGCAACATCGCCAACACCCTCGTGCTACTGCGGCAGATCCGTGCCCTGGGCGTGTCGTTGTCGATCGACGATTTCGGCACCGGTTATTCATCGCTGGCCTACCTCAAGCGCCTGCCGCTCAACACCCTGAAGATCGACCGCTCCTTCATTCTCGACATCCCCAAAGCCACGGCGGACATGGAGATCGTCCAGGCGATCATCGCCATGGCGCACACCCTGCATTTGCAGGTGGTCACCGAAGGCGTGGAAAGCCTGGCGCAGTACGAATTCCTCGAGCGTTCGGGCTGCGATTTCATTCAGGGCTACCTGCTCAGTCGTCCGGTACCAATGGACGAACTGCGCCCGGTACTGGAAGAAATCAATCAGCGCAAACATTCGCCTGGGGTCAATCCGTTGATTCTGGCGCGCGGTACATTTGCACCAGCGTCGCAGGATCTTTCTCCAGAAAGCCTTGCGCCCCATGCAGGCGCATCAGTTGTGCGGCCAATCCGCTGATCGGCGTCGCCGAACCCTGCTCGCGAGAGAATTTCACCGCCGTGTCGAGATCCTTGAGCAGCGTGCGCACATGCCATTTGATCGGTTCGAAACGGCTTGCAGCCATTTGCGGGGCGAGGATCTGCAACGGTTTGGAGTCGGCAAAACCACCGGCCAGCGCTTCGGCAATCAGGCTTGCATCGACCCCGGCCTGTTCGGCCAGCGCCACCACTTCGGCGATCACCAGTGCATTGCAGGCGACGATCATCTGGTTGCAGGCTTTGGTCACCTGTCCCGCACCGATGCCGCCCATGTGCGTAACGCGTTGACCGAGATTGAGCAGCACCGAGCGCACACGCGCAAGGTCCGCCGCATCGCCACCGACCATGATCGCCAGACTGCCCGCCTCGGCGCCGACCACACCGCCGGACACCGGTGAGTCCATCCAGCGCATACCGGTTTTGTCTGCCAGTTCAGCCGCCATCTCACGCGTCGCCGTCGGTTCAAGGCTGGAAAAGTCCACCAGCAACTGACCGTGCTTCGCGCCCTCGACAACGCCGGCCGGGCCGAACACCACCTCACGCACCACCGCCGTATCCGCCAGGCACAGCATCACCACCTCGGCGTGTTCGCACAGCTCGGCCGGGCTGGCGACTTGTAGGGCACCGGCGTCGACCAGCGCCGCGCACTTGGCCGGATTGCGATTCCACACCGTCAGCGGATAACCCGCCGCCAACAGGCGCCGACACATCGGCAGGCCCATCAGACCGATTCCGCCGAATCCCAACGAAGGTAGCGTTGACATCATTTAGCCTCCTTTTGATTAAAGATCGCCGAATAATGGCCGATTCATCATCGATCAGGAAAGGATTCCCCCCAGCGACAGTCAGGCCAAATCCCTGGCGCTCGGGCTCAATTCGCGCAAAAAAGACGCGAGATCTTATTCCGTGAGGTTCGCTGACATTGGTTATCGAGCCGATCCAGTCCAGGTATATGGCGCACAATGACTTCTAAAAACAATCCCGCCACAGCGGTATCCGATCTGACCGCGAGCCCCGCTGCGAACAGCCCGTCATCGTCCAAGCCATTGGTTCCCTCGCGCCCGCTGTCGACCCAGCAATACCTGTACTTCACCGAAACCAATACCGACCGTATCCTGGACAACCTCGACGGCCTGCGTGATCTGGTGTTCCCGCGTCCGCCACACCTTGAAGGCGACAACGAGCAGCACAACGATCAGGAATTTCCGTCGGTGTGCCTGATCGGCCTCGGTCGCTGCGGCTCCAACATCGCCCTCGATGTCGCTGAGCTGGTGTACAACGCGCGCAAGTTCTATCTCAACGAATTCAACAACGAAGATCGCCTGTCGCCGGACAAGCGCTACGCCGAAAAGGGCTACAGCCCGGCTCAGTGGATCAAAAACAACCTGCGGATCGGCCCGAACAAGGCGAGCAAACCGGTGTTCCTGGTTGAGCCGCTGGTGATGCTCGGCGACCTCGACAAAGACATCGCCGGGCGCATCCGCTTCTCGCGCAAGGGCGAGAAAAGCGGCTTCCTGCGCGACTACAGCAAAATGAAGATCATGGACTTGTCTGAAGTCCACGCCGGTGGCGCCGGTAACGCGCCGATCCTCGGCCAGTACCTGGCCAAGATCATCCTCAACAAGGACACCCAGCGTTTCTCCAGCCCTGACTGGAAAATGATCCACTCGTACCTGATCGACAGCTGCGGCATCAAGGCCAACCAGTCGCGTCTGTACTTTTCGATCTTCAGTGCCGGCGGCGGTACCGGTTCGGGCATGGCTTCGGAATTCGGCCTGGCCCAACAGCACTCGTACATGAACAAGACGTTCGACACCAAGCCGATGGACGAGCATGACGGCAAGAGCGGGCATTCGTTCGTGTTCGAGCCGATCTTCACCAGCGGCATCTGCGTGCTGCCGAACATCTCCGACCACCGCAGCGAAATGTCCGAGGCGCTGCACATCAACGCCGGTCGCTTGCTGTGCAAATACCTGTCGGAAGAATGGGATTTCTCCTACAACTTCGCCAATGAAGACAGCAGCGAAGCCAGCGTCATGGGCCGTATCCGTCCATGGAACGCAATGATGCTGATCTCCAACGACATCATGCGTTACGCCGAAGAAAGCGATGACGGCAACATCCAGAACATTGATGTCAATGCGATGGAGAAGCACGCCAACCAGTACATCTCGCAGCAGATCTTCAATATTCTGACGGCGCAGGCGGTCACGACTGACTACGACCAGAACTATTTCCGCCGCGCCGGCATCGACATCGGCGAAACCATTCGCCTCGACGCCAACGACCTGTTCATGAGTCTGGCCGGCCCGGTGGCGATTGCCTATGCCGAATCGGTGGTGCCGGAAACGCCGCCGCCGAGCAGCGACAAGTTCAAGGTGTTCGACAAAGAACCACAGCGCCTGAACATCGACGATCTGTTCTTCCGCTCGATCGACCTGCCGCACTTCAACAAAGTGACCCAGGCGATCGAGGGCATCAGCTTGCTGCCGATCGAATCCAAGCGTTATCGCGCCTCGCTGGAGCAGTACAAGAACTCCGGCTACGACGCCGCCGCGCTGCACGACCTGCACTTCTTCAAGAACTGCTCGTCGGTGGTCTCGATCGTTTCGCTGCCAAAAGACTACAAGCTGTCGTACATGGACCTGAACCGGTTGAAGACCCACCTCAACAGCCTGTTCCCCAACACCACGCTCAAGCGCTACGCACTGGTGATCGGTGCCTCGGCCAACTTGTCGCTGACCACCCTCATCGCCAAGAGCCCGTGCCTGTCGGATGACTTCCTGACGCTGATCGTGGCGTTCATCAAGCGCTGCTTTGCGAAAAACCCGTACCGTTTCGACGAGACGCTGGACAATTCGATCCTCGACTTCATCATCCATGAGGACTTCGACGAAGACCGCATCGATGAACTGCTCAACGAGTTCGAGAACCCGGCGAAGATCCTCGACACCAACTGGTACGCGATCAAACCGATGTATGAGAAGAAGTATCGCGAGTTGATCAACGACAAAGAGAAGTTTGTCTCGATCAACGATATTCGCCTGTCACGCGATTGCGTGAAGAAGGCGATCAAGTACCTGCGTGAGATTTATCGTCACCGGATTGGCAAGACCAAGGTTATTTCCCTCAATAGCCATACCGGCAAGTCGTTCACGGTCTGATCCAGAACCGAGTCGCCCCTTTCGCGAGCAAGCCCGCTCCCACAGGGGAATGCATTCCAAATGTGGGAGTGGGCTTGCTCGCGAAGAGGCCCTCAAGTTCACTGAACATCTCAACCTTTCCAACATCCAGAAACAATTAAGCAGCCGTTAGGCTGCTTACTAAACTGTTCCCGTTACGTTTACGTCACCGTGATGCCACCCTCGCTTGTGGCCTTTCTTCACGGCAACGTGCCATCACGCTACTCGGCTACACACTTTTCGCTGACGACCGTCCGCACCATCAAGGTGCGACATCAGTGGCAAGCGCCCTTTCCTGGATCAGAATCCACGGTGAAACCACCACCGCCCAGAGCGCCGGGTCACGCTCGAAAATATCCAGTGCCCGCGTTTCAGACAGCTTGGCGACCTTGTCTTCGGCCAGCCAGGCAGCCACTTTGGCACCATCGTCCGAGGCCACGGCCTCGGCAGCGGCGATCAAATCAAGGCTTGGGTCGACCCACAATAGGGCACCCTTGGCAAAGAACGGCTCCAACTCTTTCCAGGTGATAGATGCGGTTTCACCAAGCAGCTTGGCATAGAGGGTGCTAGGTTCTTGATTCATGGGAACTGTCCGGAAAAGAAATCGACGCGAATGATAACGTCGGTGGTCCGCCAGCAAAACCCGGTAGCAAATCGCTTCACCGAACGAAAAGAGCAGGAACGCCAAGGAATGCTGCTGATTGGGATATATGCCCACGAACGCCCCGCCGCAATTCTGTCTTTTTCATTCAAAAATGCGACACCCTCAGGTTTTGTCCCTCGGCGCCCGCTTCCCAGGCTTACAACCGGCGCTCTACACTGTACCGGTACAGTTGCCGGGGGCATTTTCCGGAGGGTATCGCAAAGATATCTGACCCGGTTCTGCTGCTACGGCGCCAGAACTCAAAAAAATTACAACAGTAAGAGTGGAGCACTATGACAAAGGCTACTAAGCAGATTTCCAAACTGTTTGCCGCTATGGTTCTGGCCGGTGTTGCCAGCCATTCGTTCGCAGCTGACACCATCAAAATCGGTATCGCCGGTCCTAAAACCGGTCCAGTAGCCCAATACGGCGACATGCAGTTCAGTGGCGCGAAAATGGCCATCGAACAGATCAACGCCAAGGGCGGCGTCGACGGCAAGAAGCTCGAAGCCGTTGAATACGACGATGCCTGCGATCCGAAACAAGCGGTCGCGGTCGCGAACAAGGTCGTCAACGACGGCGTGAAGTTCGTGGTCGGTCACCTGTGCTCCAGCTCCACTCAGCCTGCTTCGGACATCTACGAAGACGAAGGCGTGATCATGATCACCCCGGCTGCCACCAGCCCGGAAATCACCGCCCGTGGTTACAAAATGGTCTTCCGCACCATCGGCCTGGACAGCGCCCAGGGCCCTGCCGCCGGTAACTACATCGCCAAGTTCGTCAAACCGAAAGTCGTCGCTGTTCTGCACGACAAGCAGCAATACGGTGAAGGCATTGCCACCGCCGTGAAAACCACGCTGGAGAAGGATGGCGTGAAAGTCGCCGTGTTCGAAGGCATCAACGCCGGCGACAAGGATTTCTCCTCGATCATCGCCAAACTCAAGCAAGCCAACGTCGACTTCGTTTACTACGGCGGCTACCACCCAGAGCTGGGTCTGATCCTGCGTCAGTCCGCTGAAAAAGGCCTGAAAGCCAGGTTCATGGGTCCGGAAGGCGTGGGTAACGACTCCATTTCGCAGATCGCCAAAGACGCTTCCGAAGGTCTGCTGGTAACCCTGCCGAAATCCTTCGACCAGGATCCGGCCAACGTCGCCCTGGCTGATGCCTTCAAGGCGAAGAAAGAAGACCCGAGCGGCCCGTTCGTATTCCCGTCCTACTCGGCTGTTGAAGTGATTGCCGGCGGTATCGCTGCCGCCAAGAGCGAAGACACTGCCAAAGTGGCTGAAGCCATCCACGCTGGCACCTTCAAAACCCCGACCGGCGATCTGAGCTTCGACGCCAAGGGCGACCTGAAGGACTTCAAATTTGTGGTTTACGAGTGGCACTTTGGCAAACCAAAAACTGAAGCTTCGCCTCAGTAAGGCCCTGCCTGACTGACTGCCAACAAAGCCCACGGCGTGCCGTGGGCTTTGTTTTACGAATGTATGGGCCGCGCTGGCGTGATCCGCCAGTCTCCCCACCTGAAAATCTCAAAACCGTCATCAGCGGTTCGCTGGCAAAACCCGGATTCGAAGTGGATAAAGATCCACGGGGCCGGGCGGGAAAATGACTCCACCAGTGAAATGCGTATCAGGTTTTTAGGAGCGTTGTAATGCCTGACCTCTATCACTTCTTCCAGCAGCTGGTTAATGGTCTGACCATTGGCAGCACGTATGCCCTGATTGCCATCGGCTATACGATGGTCTACGGCATCATTGGAATGATCAACTTCGCCCATGGCGAGGTGTACATGATCGGTTCCTACGTGGCGTTCATCGCCATCGCCGGGCTGGCCATGATGGGAATCGACAACGTCCCGCTGTTGATGACCGCTGCTTTCATCGCGAGCATCGTCGTGACAAGTTCCTACGGTTACAGCATCGAACGGATCGCCTACCGCCCCCTGCGCGGCAGCAACCGTTTGATTCCGCTGATTTCCGCCATCGGTATGTCGATCTTCCTGCAGAACACGGTTCTGCTGGCGCAAGACTCCAAGGACAAATCCATCCCCAACCTGATTCCGGGCAACATTACTTTCGGGCCAGGTGGCGCACATGAAGTGCTGATTTCCTACATGCAAATCGTGGTGTTCGTGGTGACCCTCATCGCCATGCTCGGCCTGACGCTGTTCATCTCCCGCTCTCGCCTGGGTCGCGCCTGCCGCGCCTGCGCCGAAGACATCAAGATGGCCAACCTGCTCGGCATCAACACCAACAACATCATCGCCCTGACCTTCGTCATTGGTGCTGCGCTGGCGGCCATCGCGGCCGTGCTGCTGAGCATGCAATACGGCGTGATCAACCCGAACGCCGGTTTCCTGGTCGGCCTCAAAGCCTTCACCGCTGCGGTACTGGGCGGCATCGGCAGCATTCCCGGCGCCATGCTCGGCGGGCTGGTGCTTGGGGTGGCGGAAGCCTTTGGTGCCGATATCTTCGGCGACCAGTACAAGGACGTCGTGGCTTTCGGCTTGTTGGTTCTGGTGCTGTTGTTCCGTCCGACCGGCATTCTGGGCCGTCCGGAGGTTGAGAAAGTATGACTAGGAATCTTAAACAGGCGCTGTTCAGCGCTTTGCTGGTGTGGGCTGTGGCCTACCCGGTACTGGGTCTGAAACTGACCATCGTCGGCATCAACCTTGAAGTGCATAACACCAGCCCGGCCATTCTGGCGACCATCGCCATTTGCTCGGTGCTGATGTTCCTGCGTGTGCTGTTCAACCAGCAGATCAGCAAGGCGTGGAAGTCCTCGCCCGGCATGCCGCTGATCCCGGCCAAGGCCAGTAACTTCCTGACCCTGCCGACCACCCAACGCTACATCATCATCGCGCTGATCCTTGGCGCGCTGGTCTGGCCGTTCTTCGGCTCCCGTGGCGCGGTGGACATCGCAACGCTGATCCTGATCTACGTGATGCTCGGCCTTGGCCTGAACATCGTGGTCGGTCTGGCCGGTCTGCTCGACCTGGGTTACGTCGGCTTCTACGCCGTCGGTGCCTACAGCTACGCGCTGCTGTCGCACTACTACGGCCTGAGCTTCTGGATCTGCCTGCCGATTGCCGGCCTGATGGCGGCGACGTTCGGCTTCCTGCTGGGCTTCCCGGTATTGCGTCTGCGCGGTGACTATCTGGCGATCGTGACGCTCGGCTTCGGCGAGATCATCCGTCTGTTCCTGCGTAACCTGACCGACATCACCGGTGGCCCGAACGGCATCAGCAACATCGAGAAGCCAACGTTCTTCGGCCTGACCTTCGAACGCAAGGCGGCAGAAGGCATGCAGACCTTCCACGAGTATTTCGGCCTGCAGTACAACTCGATCAACAAGGTGATTTTCCTGTACCTGGTGGCGTTGCTGCTGGCACTGGCCGCGCTGTTCGTCATCAACCGCTTGCTGCGCATGCCGATCGGTCGTGCATGGGAAGCGCTGCGTGAAGACGAAATTGCCTGCCGCGCGCTGGGTCTGAACCCGACCGTGATCAAGCTTTCGGCGTTTACGCTGGGGGCCGCGTTCGCCGGTTTCGCCGGCAGCTTCTTCGCCGCCCGTCAGGGCTTGGTAACGCCGGAATCGTTCACCTTCATCGAGTCGGCGATCATCCTCGCCATCGTGGTGCTCGGTGGCATGGGCTCGCAACTGGGCGTGATCCTCGCGGCCGTGGTGATGATCCTGTTGCCGGAAATGATGCGTGAGTTCAGCGAGTACCGCATGTTGATGTTCGGTGCCCTGATGGTGTTGATGATGATCTGGCGTCCACAAGGTCTGCTGCCGATGCAACGCCCCCACATGGAGCTGAGCAAATGAGCCGCGAGATCCTTAAAGTCGAAAATCTGAGCATGCGCTTCGGCGGCTTGCTGGCGGTCAACGGCGTGGCGCTGACGGTGAAGGAAAAACAGGTGGTTGCACTGATCGGGCCGAACGGCGCGGGCAAGACCACCGTGTTCAACTGCCTGACCGGTTTCTATCAGCCCACCGGCGGCAGCATCCTGCTTGACGGCGAGCCGATTCAGGGCCTGCCGGGTCACAAGATCGCCCTCAAAGGCGTGGTTCGTACCTTCCAGAACGTGCGACTGTTCAAAGACATGACGGCGATCGAGAACCTGTTGATCGCTCAGCACCGTCACCTGAACACCAACTTCCTGTCCGGCCTGTTCAAGACCCCGGCGTTCCGCAAAAGCGAACGCGAGGCGATGGAGTTTGCCGAGTACTGGCTGGAAAAGGTCAACCTCAAAGAGTTCGCCAACCGGAGCGCCGGCACCCTGGCCTACGGTCAGCAACGTCGTCTGGAAATCGCCCGCTGCATGATGACCCGCCCGCGGATCCTCATGCTCGACGAACCGGCCGCCGGCCTGAACCCAAAGGAAACCGAAGACCTCAAGGCGCTGATCAGCGTGCTGCGCGAAGAGCACAACGTGACCGTGCTGCTGATCGAACACGACATGAAACTGGTCATGAGCATTTCCGACCATATCGTCGTGATCAACCAGGGCACACCTCTGGCTGACGGCACGCCGGAACAGATCCGCGACAATCCTGAAGTGATCAAAGCCTACCTGGGGGAAGCGTAAATGCTGCAGTTCGAAAACGTTTCCACCTTCTACGGCAAGATCCAGGCCCTGCACAGCGTCAACGTCGAAGTCCGTCAGGGCGAGATCGTGACCCTGATCGGCGCCAACGGTGCCGGCAAGTCCACGCTGCTGATGACGCTGTGCGGCTCGCCGCAAGCCCACAGCGGCAGCATCCGCTACATGGGTGAGGAACTGGTCGGCCAGGACTCGTCGCAGATCATGCGCAAGAGCATCGCGGTGGTGCCGGAAGGTCGTCGGGTGTTCGCCCGTCTGACCGTTGAAGAAAACCTGTCCATGGGCGGCTTCTTCACCGACAAGGGCGACTATCAGGAACAGATGGACAAGGTTCTCGGCCTTTTCCCACGCCTGAAAGAACGCTTCAACCAGCGTGGCGGCACCATGTCCGGCGGCGAACAGCAAATGCTCGCCATCGGCCGTGCGCTGATGAGCAAGCCCAAACTGCTGCTGCTCGACGAGCCGTCGCTGGGCCTGGCACCGATCATCATCCAGCAGATTTTCGACATCATCGAAATGCTGCGCAAGGACGGTGTGACGGTGTTCCTGGTCGAGCAGAATGCCAACCAGGCTTTGAAAATCGCTGATCGAGCGTACGTTCTGGAGAACGGCCGCGTAGTGATGCAAGGCACCGGTGAAGCGCTGCTGACCGACCCGAAAGTACGCGAGGCGTATCTGGGCGGTTGAGGCCTTTCGCGAAACAGGAAAACGGCCTTCGCAGACTGTGTGAAAACACACTGATGAAGGCCCAACAAAACGCCCCGACTTGTTCGGGGCGTTTGTTTTTGTGCGGGCAACAGACGAAAAAAGGCCTTTCAGCCCATTAGCGCCATCAACTGGCGGGC